>NZ_JBFROI010000010.1:0-60876 GCF_041471405.1 Vibrio sp. 10N.261.52.C11 | reverse complement strand
GAAATATACTTACCAGATAATACGTAATATCTGGTAAGTATATTAAATAAGAAAATGGCCGCTTATAGCGACCATTTGATATTAAAAATACGAGTTAAGGGGTATGAATCGCGCCATCAGGAAGGCGACTTTGAGTCCACTCGTGGGGGCGATACATAACAGGGAACTCGGCAGCAACCTCTCGGTCGATTTCAACACCAATACCTGCGATTTCTGATGCGTATAAGTAGCCATTAATTGGCTCTGCAGCGTTCGGGAATACCTTGTGCGTATTCTCGTTGTACTCGACATGTTCTTGAATAGCGGCATTGTGTAAATGTACATTCAAATGCGTGTTTACCGCTGCACCAATTGGCGTCATATCTGGTGGGCAATGCCATGCAATACGAACACCGAAGTTCTGACATAGATGACCGAGTTTCAGAGCCGGAGTAATGCCACCAATTTGTGAAACATGACAACGAATGAAATCAATACGGCGGTTAGTAATCAAAGACTTCCACTCTTCAGGGTTATTAAATAACTCCCCTAAACCCAATGAAACCGAACTTTGGCTACGAATATTATCCAGCCATTCCGTTTGATTTGGCGGCAGAATATCTTCAATGAAGTAAGGCTTATATTGCTCCACTTCTTTGGCAAATTGTATTGCTTGGTTCGGGAATAGGCGCTCATGAACATCATGAAGAATATGGAATTGGTTACCATATTTCTCTCTCAACGACTTAAACATCGTTAGAGTATTGTCCATGTACTGATCTTGGTCGTAGTACGAGCCTTCAGTCGGGTTTTGAGTGGTATGCAAATCGGTTGGAACGCCGCCATAGAAACCAAGCTGACAACGAATGTGCTTGTAGCCTTTGTCTAGGAAAGATTCCACCAGCTCATAAATACCTTCCATTGTGTCGCTAGTCGCGTGTGTGTATACAGGAATAGCATCACGAGACTTACCACCAAATAATTGATGTAACGGCATACCCGCTAATTTGGCTTTTATATCCCACAGTGCCATATCAACACCGGAAATTGCATTATTGATAACAGGGCCATTTCGCCAATAAGCGTTGACCATCATCATTTGCCATAAGTCTTCAATATTATTGGCGTTTTTACCAATAAGAATAGGTTTTAAATATTCATCGACCATTGTTTTTACAGCAAGCGGTCTTTGTTGGAATGTCGCACAGCCAAACCCAGTCACGCCTTCATTCGTTTCAACTACCACGGTAATGAGATTGTGTCTGTCTGGCTTAGTAATAATACAATGGATATCAGATATAATAGTTTCTTTCACAATTAAATAACCTAAACTTAAGTCAACTCCTATTATCTAACCGCTTTAAAAACCACATTTCAAGCGCTAATTTTTCGGAAAAATAATTGGTACGTTAAGAGTATTTTTTTGATAAACAAAACATACCAATTGGCTAAAAACGGCGGGAAAATAATTTTTCGGATTTTAAGTGTGATTGAGATCTCTTTTTACTGCGTTGGATTTAAATTGATTGTCGTTATGATTGCTCGAGTTAAATATATTCCAATAACAGGTGTAGTATGCAAATGGTAGAAAAGAGTGATGCCGTTATTAATAACTCGAAGTCATCATCGAAAAAGAAAAATTTCAAAGAAAATATACAGTTATTAATCACTGCACTTGGTGGTGAAGACAATATCGTGAGTATCACGCACTGTATGACAAGGCTGAGATTCAAATTAGCCGACGAATCGCGGGTAAACGAAGAAGCGATCAAGCAGATCGCAGATGTGAAAGGTGTGGTACTTCAGCAAGGCCAAACTCAAGTCATCATCGGTGTTGAGGTCGAGAAGTGGTTTAACGCGCTATCAAACACTCAACAAGCTGACGCTAATCCAGCTGATGAACTAGAGAAAGGCAAACTGTTCCAAGGCGTGATGCGCATTGTCGCGGGTATCTTCGGCCCTGTAGTTCCTGCGATTGCCGGTGCAGGTATGTTAATGGGTCTACTTTCTGGCCTTATCGCAACAAACGTTATCTCTGAAACCTCGGACACGGTTTATTTCTTCCGTTCAATTTCTGTCGCTGTGTTCTTCTTCTTGCCTATGCTGGTCTCTTTCTCTGCCGCTAAGGTATTCAAAGTAAACGAGTACATCGCACTTGCTGTCTCCTCTGCAATGCTAGCACCCAAGCTAGTAGATAAAGCGGTGATGCTAAAAGATGCTGGCGCGGCTCCTGAGCTGACGGTGCTAGGCGTGGTTCCTATTGAACTGCTTAATTACGGCGGCGCGATTGTTCCTGCGATTCTAGCAATCTGGTTATTGTCTAAAGTGACACCTCTAGT
Organism: Vibrio sp. 10N.261.52.C11; assembly: GCF_041471405.1. NCBI lineage: Bacteria > Pseudomonadati > Pseudomonadota > Gammaproteobacteria > Vibrionales > Vibrionaceae > Vibrio > Vibrio sp. 10N.261.52.C11. Next base: position 58,558 of record NZ_JBFROI010000010.1, on the reverse strand, counting down.
TGACCGACTGGTACCCTCTTCAGCGAAACCAGTATTTACGCCACTGCTTGCGTTTACTGTGACTTCGACCATCACGCTATCATTTGTTGGCCCTGCTGGTATCTGGCTAAGTAATGGTGCAGGTTGGGTAATGAGCTCGCTACTGGAAATCTCTCCGACGTTAACAGGCTTTGTGTTTGGTCTAACTCGCCCGATCACCATCGTATTTGGTATCCACCACAGCATGACGCCAATCAGCCTGAACAACTTTGCACTGTATGGTAAGGATCTACTTATGCCAATCATGTGTTTGGGTAACATGGCAATTGCTGGCGCGACAATGGCTATCTGGCACAAGCAACGTAAAACGGTTTCTAAAGAGCAATCTTCAATTACGATGGGCTCAAGTGTTACTGCGATTCTAGGTATCACAGAACCAGCTCTGTTCGGTGTACTCACGAAATACACCAAAGCGATGATGACCGCGAGCTTGGCTGCAGGCGTGTTCGGTGCTATCTCGGTAACAATCGATACGCACTTAACAAGCTACATTCTTTCTTCTGTATTCAGCTTGCCAGCTTACCTTGCAGGCGGTACGCAAAACTTCATTCAAGCACTGATGGGCGTGGTGGGTGTGTTTGCACTGTCTTTCGTCCTAACGATGTTGTTCGTAAAACTAGACAACAAGTAATCGGCTAGTCTCACTCCCGTAAGATTAGAATCGAAAAAGCATGACCATATCTCATTATGGTCATGTTTTCCTCAATACGAACAAACCCAACCTTTCCTTTCTAAGGCTATATTATGACCCACATCGCAATCATCGGTGAGTGCATGATTGAACTGAATGGGGCTCCATTTGGCGACATGCATCAAAGCTATGGTGGAGACACATTAAACGCGGCAATCTACTTGAACCGCAGCGCTGCGGTTAGCAACCCCATGAACTGCAATAACACTGCGAATCCAGCGATGCGAACTAGCTATGTCTCGGCGCTTGGCTCTGACGCTATCAGCCAAGAGATGCTTAACCGATGGCAAGATGAAGGACTATCAACCGAATTCGTGCTTATTGACGAGCAGCGTTCACCCGGGCTCTATCTCATTCAACTCGACGATGTTGGTGAGCGCACCTTCCTATACTGGCGCAACGATTCGGCGGCTCGCTACATGGTACAGCACCCCGATTTCGATAAGATAGCCAACCAACTTCACGATGTTGATATGGTGTTTCTGAGTGGCATTTCCCTCGCGATACTGCCACACAGCGATCAGCTAAAGTTGCTCACTATCATTGAAGGCCTGCGTGAACGTGGCGTTACCATCGCCTTTGATAGTAACTACCGACCAAAGTTGTGGAGCTCAGAGGCCGCAACTAAAGAATGCTATCTATTAGGCTATAAAACGACCGATATAGCCCTAGTCACATTCGATGATGAACAACTGTTGTGGAGCGATCAAACGCCACAAGACACCATAACAAGGCTGCATACGCTCGGTGTCAAAACCGTTGTTGTCAAGCTTGGTGCTGAAGGCTGCTTGATCAGCGAAAACCCCGCAAATGAGCCAGTAAAAATCACAACGACACCTGTCGAGACTGTGGTTGATAGCACCTCTGCTGGCGACTCTTTTAACGGCGGTTTCTTATCTTGCTATCTCGCTGGAGGTTCTATTGAAGAAGCCTGCCATCAAGGTAATGCATTAGCCAGATTGGTGATTCAACATAATGGCGCAATCATCCCAAAATCCATCACCGACACTCTTTCAAACTGATATTAAGAAGTACACATGTCTACAATTAACGAACAGCTAAACGCACTTAAAGTTATCCCTGTTATCGCCATTGATAACGCAGAGGATATTATCCCTCTAGGCAAAGTATTGGCTGAGAATGGGCTTCCCGCCGCTGAAATTACGTTCCGTTCAGACGCCGCTGTTGAAGCTATCCGACTGCTTCGAGAAGCTCAGCCTGACATGCTGATCGGCGCGGGCACCATCTTGAACCGTGAGCAAGCACTCGCAGCAAAAGAAGCGGGCGCAACGTTTGTGGTTTCACCGGGCTTTAATCCGAACACAGTTAAAGCATGCCAAGAGATCGGCATCGATATCATTCCAGGTGTGAACAATCCAAGCACCGTTGAAGCGGCATTAGAGATGGGCCTAACAACCTTGAAGTTCTTCCCAGCAGAAGCATCTGGCGGCATCAGCATGGTGAAATCGCTCGTTGGCCCATACGGCGATATTCGACTCATGCCTACAGGCGGTATCACGCCATCAAACATCGATAACTACTTAGCAGTGCCTCAAGTATTAGCTTGCGGTGGTACATGGATGGTGGACAAGAAGCTGGTTATAAACGGGGAGTGGGACGAGATCGCACGCCTAACACGCGAGATTGTTGAGCAGGTGAATCACTAGTCTATGTCATTCAGGTAAACAGAGCCTGTTTAATTTCTAACAATAAAGCCACAGCACTTTGGTGAGGCTTAATTATATGATCCGCCTCACTCTCAAGCCCTTAAGCTTAGAGTCGGCTCTCAGAGTGAGGTGAACCAAATATCTTCTATCCATACTTTAGGTATCGACCTAGGTAAACATTGCTTCTATGCTATCGCACATAACCGTTGTGAGGTGGAGGCGCTTCGTCGCAACCGACTCTTAACCTTTCTAAGTGAAATAGAACCAGCAACTATTGCTTTTGAAGCCTATAGCGATACTAGTTTGATCTCACACAGAGTTTAACCTCAGCCAGCTGTCCAAAAAGGAGTCATAAAGCAACAGAACTAACACTCACAGAAAGAAGTGACGCTGAGTGGTTATCAAGGCTTACTTCTGCTCTACTGACCTTTATGAGCATTCAACCTTGGATGTCTTAACTGTTCAAAAAATACATTCACACAGACAAGTAATGGGACCCCTACTAGCATTCCCATAGAGCCCCATAGCCAACCCCAAAATACAAGCCATACAAATAAAATCAGCGGATTGAGACTAAACCTTTTCCCCAGTAATGTAGGAGTAACCAATTGGCTTTCTATCAAATTAATCGCCAGGAAGATCGCAGCGACCGTCAATGCGTAGCTAAACGACTCAAACTGTATAAAAGAGACTAAAGCAAAGCACGTAACTGAAACCATCGGGCCAAGATAGGGGATAAAATTCATTAAGCCTGCAAAAGCGCCCCAAAGGAAAGGGTCTTGCAATCCCATCATATAAAAAGCAAAGCCAACAGTGAGTCCTAAGCAAACATTAATGATGGTGATGGCGCCTATGTAACGAGACAAATCCTTTTGAACAACTTTAACCAATTCAACAGCCCTACGCTTATCTGAAAAGCATTCAAAAAGAGATAAGCTTTGAGAATAAATTTTTCGACCGTAACTCATCATGAAATACGCCATAAGAAACGCAACCAACAACTGAGTAACAATGGTTGGTGTTGTCGTAAGCACTGATTCTATAATGGAAAAAGCCGTGTTATTGGTAAGCCCATCATTGGTAACAGTACTACTCATGGAGAACCCGGTGGCGTCAGTTAAGCGACTGTTTTGAGTAACCTCACTCACTTCATTAGATACATTCTCAACCAACATTGGTAATTTTGACCACCATTGCTGAGCGGGCTCACTCAACATATTCAAACTAATCACAACAAAGCCAATAAAACCAATAAGTACAGCCATTACGTTAATGACTCGAGGGATACCGAAGCGAGTAAGGTAGTTAACTAGAGGGCTACATAGCAAAGAAATAAAAGCACCAAAGATGATTGGCAACAAAAATGGCTTGGCGATATGTAATGTAAAAATAGACATCATGAGAACAGCAAGGAGCATAAAACTAGTTTGCAACACACTTCGTTGTCTAAGAATACTGTATTTTTTTGATGTCATTTTATTCCTATGAGTAGGAGGTTTTGTTTTTGAGGCTTCGTCAATTTGAATCAGGCACTCGATACCGTCAGCCAACACTAACTTGAATTAAAAATGATGGTTACTTAAGTAAATTAAGTATTAGCGATAGCTGTTTATAACCAAAAACAGACGATTTAAAACGATGAGTTCGATTCAAAATTACAACACCAAGGCCTGTGATGCCAAGAGCATACAAGGGGTACTTGTGAACAAACTCTTTTCCTTTGTGACGAATAAGTCCCATACAAAGTGCAACTTGACGAGCTCTACTTCTCCCCTCAAGTCTTTTCATTTGAATCTGTCTTTGTCGATTCTTGAGTGCTGACATGTAACCCCTCCTTCAATTGCTCTTTCGTACATTCAAAACCTATAAATTGCTTTAAGTAACTAGAACGAAGTACCAAGCATATTAGAATCAAACCGAGTGTGAATATAAACGCGCCGTAACCCGCTAACAGATTCAAAGTGAAGTAGTAGATCACTACTCCAGCACCGACGGCGATACTAAAAAGAAACAGCGGTAACAACGCAACAAAGAGGAGCTGAAACACAAGACGCTTTTTAAATGCATCAACACTATTGCGAAACTCCAATAAGAAAAGCTCTAAGGTCGATTGAGACCATTGCTGGGTATGTGTCTGTAATATAGCTAAGTCTTTCCACAATCCATTTAACTCATAAGCAGAACGTTTAAGATCATCCACCTTACGATCGCTCGATTTATCATTGGCAGAGTTTACTGGATCATTTTGACTATTTACCTGCATAACGGTGCTCTCTCAATTGCGATGTTGATATATGGCTATTTGATTAACTTCGAGACAGCCCAACCAGCGAGAAACGCACAGCCAACACTCAATAATGGACGCTCTTTAATGATGTTTTCCGCTTTCTCAGACGTGTTCTTCACACTTTCAGAGCTGGCCTCGAGAGTTTCATGGACCGCCTCTTTCACATTTTCGATAACTTCTACTGCGGCCTCTTCAGCTTTTTCATAAGTTTCTTCAATTTGTTGTTTGGCTTCTGAATTTTTAGCGTTTGACTTTGGCATAAGTTTTCTCCTTATTTGATTATCATAAGCCAGATAATAATATTAATACTATTAATCTCTAGCTACTTTAATAATCAATGCTAGCATCGTGCCAACTTTCACAAGTACCAGAATAATTGAAGATAAGCTCCCATATCATTAATAAATGGCATTAATCAATGTAATAATTTCACTAGAAAACATCTATTAATGTATTTTTTACAAAAACAAAGTAAAACCTTAGACGAAACAAGCTGAATATAGGGTTATTAATTGGCATAAAAAATGCAATAAACCAAATACAGCTTAGAACCAAATGAGGATTCATGAGAAACCAAAGTATATTATCTATTGTTAACCTGATAAAAAGTGGAAATATTATTTACGAAAAAGCGATATCCAACATAAGAAGTGAAAAGATGGCAAAAAATCTTTTTGATATCTACACGGTAAAGAAATGTGCAGAGTTAAAGTTACAATCTTTAACTTACTACTCAAAAATACATCAAGAACAGATACCCGCTAGTTATACGATAAATGCCAGAGAGCGCTGTATTGAAGCGGAAGATACAAAAGGTAAAAACAATCAAGAGCTCTATTTAAAGCACCTAGAAGGTGTCGAGACAAAGATCATTTCCGACATTGAATCACTGCTAGAAACTAACCCTGATTTAGAAGGGAGAAGAAGATTAAAAGTGGTAAAAAATGAAATGGAATCATGTCGAGACCAAATACACAACATGCGTCAGAATTAGTTATTAGCGAATGATGGTTGGAAATCAGAATCAAAGAAAAGGCTTATTTTAATTCTTATAAATCAACTGAAATTATAAATACTACTGAGATGAAAAGGAGTAATGATATGTTGTTTAAAAAGGACAATGATCCCCTTGAGGTAATTCACTATAAAGGCATAGAAAAAATACTATGTACATTGAAAGATCACTACTTCTCATGTGTTGACCTAATTGAACAGAAAGCACATGGGAACATTGCAAGAGCTGCAAATCGATTTATAAAAGTTGAACGTTCATTAATAAACGAAGTAAACACCAAGTTCTGCATTAACAATGAAGTTAATGACAATGACATATTGAGTCAGCCCCCTGCGTTAATTGTTAGTTATAACGATATGTACCAGAGTAATTTAAGCCTAATTTCTTACCTCAAGAACACTATTAGAAAGTTTAACAATCAACATATGTCTGCTTTTTTCTCCTATTGGGTTGCGGCGTTGCAAGTTGAAAATGATGAGATAGCAAAGCATTTGTAACAGATATAACCCATCTAAAATAGATACGATTAATTAACTTGAGAAGAGAATCAAAGCCTACAACACAATCATTAAACAGTGGGAATAATCTAGGTTTAATTCTGATCTAATTCTGACATCACTCAAAATAAAAAGCGTCGAGGCATATTGCCTTGACGCTTTTTTACGAGAGGGACCGCTATGTTATTCTAGGAAGCGTCATCGACAGCCCCAGTCATCATTCTAGACAGACTTTTACCGCCTTTGGGATCAAAATCAAGTGTTCTAATCGGAAACGGTATTGTCATTCCAGCCTCTGATAATGACTCTTTAACCGCTATAATACCGTCGTGCTTTGCGTCCATATAACCAAAACCTCCTGGGTACTCAATCCAAAACCAAACCAATAAGTTAACGCTACTATCAGAAAAGCTTGAAGCGTAAACCGTCGTATCTTCTTTCCGACTAACATAAGACTTTTGGTTTATCGCTTTGGTTATCACCTCAGCGGCTCTTTTGGGACAGTCTGCGTAGGAAATCCCCACAGGGATCTCGACCCTTCTTCGTCCTTTTCGACTGTAGTTCGTCAAAATATTTCGGAAAACCATCTTATTGGGAATCATGACGTGTTGACCAGAGAACGTTTCAACCAGTGTATTTCGTAAGTTTATTTTGACTATGGTACCCATGACATCGTTGGAACCAACAACATCGCCAATTTTAAAAGGTTTACGAATACTCATTGTAATACCTGAAATGAGGTTCTCAGTCATATCTTGAAAAGCAAAACCGATAGCTAAACCTAGAATACCGGCACCGGCAAGCAACGATGTAACCGTACCTTGGAGCCCAACAAAATCTAACGCGACAAAAAATCCAATAGTAACAATGGTAACCTTAACAATAGAAGCCAGTAAGTTAATGACTTCTTGAGAGTCGACAACTCTATTGCTCAATCTTTTAAACAACTTACCGCTTATGTTGGCAACAAAGATAAAAATAAGAAACGTAACAAAAGCAACAATCAGGTTAGGGATAAGTTTAATTGCTTCAACTAACCAATGCTCTAACTTACCCTCTATCAGATGCTGAAACTTCTCTAAGTTAAAAGAGAGATTCATGTCCATGGTGTCTCCTTCTTATTCAATATGCGGATTATTCAATACATTCATGGAATACAAACCGTTAAGGCTTGCTTATCAATACTTATCTCCAGCGAATCAGCCGAATACGTCTCTCCATCAATCACGTATGAAATAGGTCGGTCAGAATCAATTTTAACGAGCTGTGCCGAAGCATAAGTAAAGTAACTAGCTTGTTCTTTCGCTCCGAGACTCGATAACAACAGATCAGATAGAGCGATAGCTCGTTTACTAAGTGAATTTGTGTTTTCCAAATAGGTAATATGCAGCTTCCCATCATCCGGCCTAGGAGGCTGTCCCCCTTGAGCAAGCACAGTACTAAAAGGGGAAGAGTTCGCCACGACCAAACTTTGTAGTTTCATACTTTGTGATGGTTGGTCATCGATTGAAATTTGAAAGTGTTGATTATCGTCGGTGATTACTGCATTGAAGAACCCAGTCAAATACGCGAATTGCCCTTTTTCATTTTTTTGTTCTCGATGTGCGTAATCGATCATCTGTTCTTCAAACCCAATACCAAGAAGCAGTAATATTGGTTGTTGATTACAGAACGCCAGATCGATTCTTTTTGAGTTGCCAGATAAAATAGCCTCACACGCTTTTTCAACAGGCGATATTTTCGAGGTCAATCCATAAAGCATATGACATAGAGCGTTCGCGGTACCCAAAGGTATAATCCCGAGTTGTGTATCAGTCTTCCTAACTTGCCTTGCGACTTCACTAACCGTCCCATCGCCACCTGCAACGAGAATATGCGCAGTATTCCGGTCTTTGGCCTGCTTAGCTAATATTTCTGCTGATACTTCTTGGCTAGTAAGAAAAATATCTAAACTGTACTTTCTCGTAAGTTCACGAATAACCTGTTGTTCATTCGCCAACCATTTACCACCACCTGCAACAGGGTTGGCAATAAGGCAAGCTTTATGGCCAAGAGTGAGCAAACCTTTATCACTGATTGCTTGAAGTGTTTTCAGTTGTAGATGGTTCAATTGGGCTGTACTTCGCACGTCGTTAATACTTTTCAAGACCTGCTCTACAGTAAGTGACGGATTTTTTGCTAAAAGATAGGCAGCTACGACAAAGACAGAACGTCCTCGACCGAGAGCACAATGCACAACAACCGATCTAGATTGATTGATTTGGGTATCGATCCAATTTATAGCATGTTTAAGCTTATGCATTTTAGGGACTTTATGATCAAGAACCGGGGTGTTTAAATAGCGAAATTGATCACCGGTCATTGCACTTTCTAAACCAGAAAACTCAGCTGTAACATCTACAATACAATGGATGTTTTGAGATTCTAAGAACGATAAATCTGAAGGGAACAAACGACGAGATACATATAAACCTTTTCCAACCTTCTGTATTGGTTCAACTTTATCTCTTTTAATTGCCCATGCATTGTACAGTCGAACACCTAAGAAGAATGGAATGAAGATCCATCTAATCCACCACACTATTTTCCCATCGCTAGTCTTCCTAAATATTGACGGCATATCGAAGATGTAGGCAACACTAACGATGAACATCGACAAACTACACCAGGCAAAAACACCACGGATTATTAGCTGTGGTATAAGAGCAGCAGCAAAAAAACAAGCTATAGCAAGAAGCATATAATATTTAATAATAAACATGTTACGCCTTAATTTATCCGTGAATTTAAATATATTTATCCGTAAATTTATCTATCTCTAAATTAAATAAAAGAAGGGCTCAAGAATGAGCCCTTAGCTTGATAACAAAGCAGTTTTATACTTATTTAAAGAATTTGATTACTTCGTGATTCAAGCAACCTCTTTTTCATATTTACGAGCTAATGTTTCTTTTTGTTCAGTATCTAAGACTCGACCTGCGGTTTGAAAAAAACGCTGCTCTTCTTCTTCTAAATGATGTTCAACCTTATCTTTTAATGTTTTCATTAAAACAAGCCAAGCTGGTGAAGACATCTCTGTATCATCGAGTTGAGCGAGTATTTTGTCGATTCCATGATGTTCAGCGATTCCATGTCTAGTCATGTCAATGGATTGATCACTCTCGATCAAAGGTGCATAAAAATGGCGCTCTTCTGCAATCGCATGCTTGGTTAACTCATCCTTAAGGTTAACATAGAGTTCTTGCCTAGCTTGTGTGTCTCCCGAAGTTTGGAGTAACGCATCCATCAAAAGTCGTTGCTTTTCATGACTGTCTTTGAGCACATCAAATATATTTTTCATGTCTAATTCCTACTTCATTGGTTTATTTTTATGAGGATTTTGGCATCTCATTGCACTCTAGATGACAGTTCTAGCAATCTTCATCTTTCGCATCTAAATGCTCTTTAATATTTTCACAGCTATCTTCTATTGCGTTTTGAGTATCCTCTACAGCCTCATCTACATTTTCCCCGGCTTGTTCCATCGGACCTTCATCACTACATGCCGCAAGTGCAAATGTAATACCCACAATAGTTAAAAAACGGTAAGCGTTCGATTTGATGTTCATATAAACTCCTAATGTTTGTTTTTATTCAGCAACATAATTACCACTGAAACCAGTAGTGATATTGCAAATATATAAAATATGATCTTTGCTACTGTCGCAGCAGCCCCAGCGATACCACTAAATCCCAATAGGGCGGCAATAATTGCGACAATAAAAAATATTAGCGACCAGCGAATCATCGTTATTCCCCAATTTTTAATAAATTACCAATTGTAGAGAGGTTAAATAATATTTAATTTATCCACCACTCTCTCTACATTCGGGGTATTATTTGCTATAGATAAAGCTAAGTCGTGTTCACTGCTTGATGAAACTGAACCTTTCAAGATAACCACACTGTTTTCGGTTTCAACTTGAATATCGCTACCACTAACATTGGTATTCATTAATAAACGAGTGATTACCAGTGTCTTTATGTGAGCATCAGTCAAAGCTTGTACGGCTGCGGGTGTTTTTTCTTTGTCTTCATCAATCACTGTAAGTTCGTTTTTTACAGACTTAACGTCATCTAGGCTTAGCACTAACTCTTCTGCCAAATCTTTCTCTGTTTCATTTTTAACCGAGCCAGTTAAAGTAACCACTCGATTTTTAACGTAGGTGTTGATGTCAAATGAGTTTAAATTAGTATTCAGTAATAAAGTCGTTTCTGCTTTTCCATCAATCCACGCATCGAAAGTTTCTTTTTCCCACATGCTATTAGCAAAAACAGTTGATGAAGAAGTTGCAATCAAAGTAGCTAATAATATTTTACTTGCAGTATTTCTCATTAATTATCTCCTCTAGTTAACTGACACTTGTACAATTGCAACCAGCATGCCAACTTTTTAACTGACTGAAAATAAAGGATTTACACTTTAATTTTGAAAATTTACCATTGGTAAAATAATCGGAGGTGTATTAATTACACGAGTATTTTGTAAAAATTATCATCAATGGAGATCCTAGAATAATTAATATCAATACTGTTAATTAGCCACTTCTACTATCAGTAATATTGTAACTACATTTAAAAGGTGGCGTATAGTAAATGATAGATTCGTATTTGAAGGACATTATGTTATTATCAAGGTCGTTTTCTGTCGTACAAAAAGAGAGTTAAATCATGTCATTACCGACACTTTTTATAGAGTTAAAAGATGAATTATTGCGGTCTAAAATAAACTCTCTAGATGAATTATCAAGCTTTGAAATAATTCAAAGTACTATGGATGTTCATTGGATTGACAAGCTACAACAACTGCAACCAGATACTGCTATTGTTGAAGTCTCTCGATTTACTAACGATGATTTTAAGTCCTTATCGAGTGCAACAGGGTTGGACGAAATGGACTTGATTATTATCAGTACAGGTACGCCAAACAAAAATTTAGACATGATGATGAACCATGGCGCAATCTTCCATTATAGAAAGCCCGTCGACATGCAAATATTGGAAGATACCCTTGCAGACTTCAGTCAATACTTCCTCCAGAAGCAGGAAGAAGGGCGTAAAGTGTCCACCAGCGATTTAGACCAGTTCGGTATGTTAGTCGGTTCTTCTAAGCCCATGCATAAGCTGTATCGAACTTTAAGAAGAGTCGCGAAGACTGACACCAATGTTTTGATTGTCGGCGAAAGTGGGGCAGGTAAAGAATTAGTCGCACAAACGATTCACCTTGCCAGTGATCGTAAAAACCAACCTTTTATTGCGATCAACTGCGGTGCTATCAGCCCTGAGTTAGTTGATAGTGAATTATTTGGTCATGAAAAAGGCGCTTTTACAGGGGCGAATCGCACACACCAAGGGGTGTTTAGGCAAGCAGAAGGTGGCACATTGTTTCTCGACGAAATCACCGAAATGCCACTTGAACACCAGGTCAAATTACTACGAGTTTTAGAAACAGGTGAATATCGCCCTGTAGGCAGTAATGCAACGAGTATCGCTAATACTCGAGTCATTGCAGCGACAAACCGAGATCCACAAGTCGCTATTGAAGAACAGTTTTTGAGAGAGGATCTCTATTTCAGGTTGGCTCACTTCCCCATACATGTCCCTCCATTGCGTGAAAGAGGCGACGACATCGTCGGCTTAGCAAAACATTTTATTGCTCATCGCAACGCAAATGAAACCACTGCGAAGACCATTTTCACATCAGCGCTTCAAAAAATATCAGCCCATGCATGGCCAGGGAATGTCAGGGAATTAAAACACTGTATTGAAAGAGCTTTTATATTGGCAGATGAGACGATTAAAGATGAACACCTAATTTTTGATACTCCTCCTTTAGAAACAGGGACTACCGTTGAGGATATGGTTCCGGCGGGTGTTTCTCTTGAGAAGATTGAGAAAGCGGCGATTATCAATACGCTCGAAGAAAATGAAGGCAACAAAAAGGAAACAGCACAAGACTTGGGAATCAGCATCAAAACGCTTTATAACAAGCTCGATAAGTATCAAGAGTAGTAATACTCATATCTGATGTTGCTGTGTGATCAAAATAGATACAGGCGATCGTTAATTTGCAGTTGATGTTTTGCTTTTCCATGAAAATTTAACAGTGGAGGGTGAGCCCTCCACTGTTAAATTTTATGCTGCATTCACCGATGTCTCGGTTCTTTTATCTTGGTCAAAGAATTCTTCATGCAACGCGCAAATCGCTTGTTGATACTTGTCATCACTCACAACAAATTGCACATTTACGTTTCTCATAGACGAATGTAATGCAATAGGCGTAACACTATGGTTCATCAAAGCCAATACACCATTAGCGAGCGTTTTATTGGTATCAATTTGAGAACCGATCGCTGAGATTATAGCGACCATTCGACCTGAAATAGATGCCTGAGGGTAACGTTTCTCAGCCTTATAAGACACCTTGTTTAAACTCTCGGTGCTACCACCTAGATAATAGGTAATAGAATTGGCGTTCATCTCTTTACCAATAAGGTTCACTCTAGCATCTGCGATAATCTCCATTAACTCATAACTAACATTGTCCGCCTTACCGACCATTCCCTGGTCAAAAACATGTAACGCATATACCTTCTGTTTTCCGGCAATGATCTCAATGTGATTCGTGTCTGGTCGGTAATCAGAAGAAATCAGTGTTCCCTCATGTTCTGGCTCGAAGGTGTTTTTGATTTGCAGTTCTATGCCACTTTCTCGTAACCCAGCAGCCGCATTAGAGTGAATAGCTTCCATACCAAGGTTAGCCAGTTGATCGGCAACATCATAATTAGTTGCCCCAATCGGTTTAACCGAACCTACACCAACGACTTTTGGGTCAGCCGAACTAAAGTGATACTCCTTATGGATGATCGCCAATGATGCCTCAGTAATAGTAGCGATACGACTAAACGTCATCTCACTGTAACCACGATCATAAGTATGCATCAAACCTTCTTTGCAATACGCATAACCAGTTACTATGGGAAGCTCCTCAGTAACATCAATGTCAGAGAAAGCCTCTCTAATCGTATCGTCCAAACTTTGAGGGGTTTTGTTGTCCCAACCAGAAAGGTCAACAAAGGTCGAATTTATACCAATGTTTTTTAATTTAAGAGCCGTGTTGTATGCACTATGTGACTCTCCAATTGAAGAAAGAAACTCTCTAATCTGTGGTAAATAATGTCTCAGTGAAAACTGTCCGTATTGACACGTTTCAAGAATGTTAGTGATACAGTTTTTAGCTTCTGAAATACGAGACCGGATGAACTTATCAGCTCTCATACGATTCATTGGATCCGCAAAAATATGCTCATTGGTCAATAGCATGCGGCGTTCAATATAAGATAGAGCATCCTTCCACGAATCGTCACGCATCGCTATCAATTGATAGATACCAGGCTTACCTGTTTTTTTACATTCCAACAATGCATCCGTCATACCGCTGTATGCGGACACAACAAAGATTCGGTTATACGGATTTTGAGGGCGGAGAATAATATTGTCGAGCACAGCATCAAATGCTGTCATTGATGTACCGCCGATTTTTTCTACGGTAAATGTCATAAAAGACCTTTTGTTCTTGAAGAGATTAAAGACGAAATAATAGGGAGCGGGGTGAGATATCACCCCTGAAGATATGGGTTAATCAACGAGTGGATAAACGCCGTTTTCATCGTGTACTTCAGCGCCAGTAATTGGTGGGTTAAACACACAAGCCATTGTCATTTCTTTGTTTTTATATGCGCGTAAATAATGCTCATCATTCTTATCTAGGATGTACAACGTACCGGGTTTGATTGGGTAAGTTTTACCACCAACGACTTCAATCTCCCCTTCACCACTCATACAAAACACAGACTCCAAGTGGTTTTGGTAATGGATATGTGTTTCTGTCGCTTCGTAAATTGTTGTGATATGAAAAGAAAATCCCATATTGTCATCTTTCAATAACATGCGAGTGCTTTCCCAGTTATCCGATACAATACGTCTTTCACTATTACGACATTCATCAAGTGTTCTAACAATCATTTTACTCTCCCTATTACGATGCTTTCTTGAAATGCTTGGTTGCTACCACTTCAACTGAGTCTTCGAAAATAGTTAAACCTTGCATCAATTCCGATTCTGAAATGGTTAATGGACAAAAGAACTTCAAGATTTCATCGTTTGGACCTGCGGTCTCAATTACCATGCCCTTGTCAAAACACACTTTTGCAATCTCATCAGCTGTGTTCCCATCTTTACATTCAATGCCAATCATCATTCCGCGTCCCTTGCGTTGAACAAATAGCTCAGGGAAACGCTTGAGATTGCGTTGAATGACATCATCGACCATGCTTGAGCTACGTTGAATATGATTTTCAAAATCATCATTTGACCAATACATTTCTAACGCTTTAGCAGCAGTAATGAACGCATGGTTGTTACCACGGAAGGTGCCGTTGTGTTCTCCCGGCTCCCACTTGTCTAGTTCAGGTTTTAATAAAACCACAGCCATCGGTAAGCCATAACCACTTATCGACTTAGATAGCGTAACGATATCTGGTTTTATACCTGAAGGTTCAAAGCTAAAAAACGTTCCTGTTCGACCACAACCGGCTTGAATATCATCCACAATAAGTAGGATATCGTGGGCTTTACAGATTTTGCTTAACTTCTGTAGCCACTCATTTGAAGCGACATTTAACCCACCTTCACCCTGAACCGTTTCCAATAAAACGGCAGCAGGTTTATCCATACCAGCGGAATTATCGGTTAACATCGTTTCAAATAATTTTAAACCATCGATTCCAGCGTAACCTTCAAATGGCAAACGCGTAACGTTGTTGAGATTTGAGCCCGCACCTTGCCTGTGGTGTTGGTTGCCTGTAGCAGCCAATGCACCCGCCGTACAACCATGAAAACCATTGGTAAATGCAACAATACTGCTTCGACTTTTTACTTTTTTCGCCAACTTAATCGCTGCCTCAACCGCATTTGTTCCTGTCGGGCCGGTAAATTGAACTTTGTAATCTAATGCTCGAGGTTCCAAAATAAAGCGACTAAGAGCTTCTAGGAATTCAGCTTTGGCTTCTGAATGCATATCCAAGCCATGTGTAATTCCATCCATTTCAATATACTCAAGTAAAGCTTGCTTAAGTATTGGATTGTTATGACCGTAATTGAGAGATCCTGCTCCAGCAAGAAAATCGAGGTAACGATCACCTTGTTTTGTTTCAAGCCAGCAGCCTTTTGATTTAGCAAAAGTGACTGGAAAACTATTCGAGTATGAACGTACGTTAGATTCCTGCTCTTTAAAAATATCCATGATAAGGCCGTTATTTGATTCCTATAAGTTAATGATTATTTAAGGGGTATTCGATACAAATACTCAGTATCGTGCAGCCCTTTAAAATGAACATTTTCATCTAAGAAAGTGGTCACTTTTCCAGTGCTACTATTTTTTGCGTCTAGCTTTTTAAAGAGTGCCCAAGACGCTTGATTTGACTTAGTAATGGTTGTTTCAATAGCTTCTATACTCTTCAGCCACTCTCGACGAAGTAAGCTGTTCAACATCTTGTAAGCTAAAGAGTGACCTCTAAATCGAGGGGCAACTGCAACTTGCCAAATAAAGAGAACATTAGGCTCACTCGGTTTTTGATAACTCGAGATAAAGCCCGCAAGCTCACCTTTGTTCTCAACCAAAATACAAGTTTTACTAAAGTGAGTGGATTGCAAAAAATTGCAATATGACGAGTTGGTGTCTAGTGGCGGACATTCTGAAATCAGTCGATAAATGTCGTTGCCATCTGAAGCTTTGGGCTCGCGAAAACTCCATTCTTCACTCGTTTTTTCTATCACTTCTGGACACAACACCCAAGGCGCTGATGTAATCATACCGAGAAATTCCTTTGAACTCTAATTAAATTCCTTTTTATTATGAGCATTTACCCCCTACTAAGATCAACACCTTAACTTTAAAAAACAAAAATTAGTGATCTGCATCACATTTAATAGCGGTCAGCATGAATTAAATAATACTTTGAGTTCTAATGTATTTGATCGGTGGAGATCTTAAGACAATGTCTTTAACCGAATAAGCGTCAAAAGAAGGTTAGAGTCATTAGTAAATTATGTGCTCAGATTGCCAATCAAGCGGCATAAATCACCAACACTCTCAGTGTTGAACATTCTATCGAGTAGATAACAACGCTTCGAATGGCAGTGACTCGCTATCCACTATTAAAATATCGGCCTCAAAAACAAAAAAACCTAGCGAGAGCTCGCTAGGTTTCTTATCTAACATATCGATGAATAATGAACTCAGAGGAAACGAGTCCAGAAATATCAGCTTGGAAAAGGTTTACTTCAAGGGATCATTATCAGGCAATGCTTTATGTATCCATAGCGCCAGACGCTTTTTAATGTTTGCCCCATCAAGCTTACTTTCTGGTAACGGCGTGATCTGATTTACTTCAACAAGGAACAAGTACACCGCTTTGACCTTTATTGGTTGAGATGAATGTGGCAAATCAAAACCTTGTAGCTTAGCCATCTTAAAACCGACTTCAACTGCTTTTTTTACCAGCTTATCTTCATTAATGATCTTCGCGGTTTTCGACATATCATCTCCATCATCTTTATCGAATGAATATTGAGTATATCAAACCGAAAAATTCACAAGATTACTTCGCTCTCAATTTGAGGAGTCACTTTGATAAATAACATAAAACGAATAACAGGCTCTAGGATGACTCTAATTCGCTTGATAGTTACGCCACCAATACCTGTACGCAAACGGTCTCTTAACAGAACACTCAATAAATGAGATCTTAAGTCAAAAAACAAAAATTCGAATAATATTTGACTTAGCATTCCAAAGAATACGGAATATTATGATGTTCATTTTGAAAGTTAAAATTCAATAAAAGATCAATAAACTGCTGTTATTTAACTGGTTTAATACTAATTCGACTTAGATCATATTTACAACCAATTGTAACCAATTGTTATTTACAAAATACTCACTAAGAAAATAGAATAAAACCACTAATTTTATACTGGTGTTGAAAATGCGTTACCTCTGGGCTTCATTCTGTCATAAAAATCCAATTCCGGGTCGAATTGTTCATATCCTTGTTATGTTGATAGCGCTAGCTTCTATCACCATTCCATTGATTTCAAAAGACGCCACAACCATCTTAACTTCACTGTGTGCTGCTCTAGTCTGTTTCGTCGTTTTTGTCTTCTTTGCGCTCGCCGACAAAATGCGCTCAGGCATGCATTAATCAACCAATCAGTTCTCTATCACCAAGCATTCTCTTTTTAAAAATTCATTATAAAATGCTGGTTACCAAATACGGAAAAGCCCAAAGTTATTAGCTTTGGGCTTTTCTTCTATAGCGAATTCTTACATATTCCAAATAGCCTGTAGTTAGAAATTACAGCTATCAATCAGGCATCACCACAATACCCATGCTTTCAAGCAGTTGTTCTTGTTGCCAAGCGACAATTTTAATCCCCGATGTGTCTACCTTGCGAGGATCTAACCCTTCTAGTTCTGCATTACACAAATTCGCCCCTTGCATACTGAATTGCCCCCATACATCTTCCGAGAACACACCTCGGCTGAGATCAGACTCTTTCAATGACGCGCCGCCAAGGTAAGTGCCTATCCAACGGTTCTCAAACAGTTCGCACTTCTCTAAACAAGCCTGTTCAAAATTAGCGTAAGACAGGTTGCAACCCGTGATGTATGCCGAGCAAAAATACATGCGATTGCTCACCTGATTGGCAAAGTTAGCGCGAGTAAAGTTCGCCCCTTTCAGGTCACAATCACGTAACTCAATACCGTAGCAATTCGCGTTGCTAAAATTCGCCATCGCCAACTGACAGTTCTGAAAACTTGCATCACGCAAATCTGCAACATCGAAGTGACATCCCTCAATATCGCCTTGTTCGATAAACTTACAGTTAATAAACGTTGCATCACGTAAGTTCGAACGTCTGAAATCACAACGGATAAACGTACAGGCTGTAAATGTAAGCTCTGATAAGTCTTGCTGAGCAAAATTGTGGTGATGATAAGTGCTGTTATTGGTGTCCATTTAGCCCCCTAAAGAAATTAAGCTAAGACTACCATTGCGATCTTAAGAAAACACCAAATTAAAAACGAACAAAAACAGCAACTTAAAACACCCAAATTTAGCCATTTTAAGGCACCAAACAGGCCCTTTAAGGTTGTTATTTTCGATTTATAGGATGTGCTTATCTTGAAAAAAGTTTTG
The DNA here is from genome assembly GCF_041471405.1 of Vibrio sp. 10N.261.52.C11. Taxonomy (NCBI): domain Bacteria; kingdom Pseudomonadati; phylum Pseudomonadota; class Gammaproteobacteria; order Vibrionales; family Vibrionaceae; genus Vibrio; species Vibrio sp. 10N.261.52.C11. Next base: position 40,060 of record NZ_JBFROI010000010.1, on the reverse strand, counting down.
TCGCTTAGAAGTGCCAATAAGAGAAAAAGTTACTTTGACGAAACGAGTCAATTATTGACCGCGTCCTAACGCGCTAGACTGGACGGTTGGTATGTTGCTCGTTACACTATTCCTCATTCTCAGCATAAAGAGTAAGAACAATGAAAGACATGCGACAAGCTATGCTCGATGCAGGATTTAGCCTTATTAATGAACACGGGTTTGCTGGTGTTGGCCTGATGAAGATCATCAACCAAGCGGAAGGCACGAAGGGTTCTTTTTACCACTACTTTAAATCCAAAGAGCACTTTGGTGAGATCCTTCTTACTAACTACTTTGATGAGCATCTCGCTAAGCTGGATGACTTTTTAAGTGATGAATCGCTTTCTCGTCGTGACCGCGTTAAAGCCTATTTCGAGTTTTGGTGTGCGTCGAAACTGACTGAAGACTTCAATATCCAATGTCTTGTCGTAAAACTGGCGGGAGAAGTATCTGGGTCTGCAAACCCGTTGCAATCGACCATGGCTGAAGGCGCGGAAAAGATCATCCTGCGTATGGCGAAGCTGTTTGAAGAAGGCAATGAGGCCGGTGATTTCACTATCGCAGAGCCAGAATCGCTATCTCGAACGCTTTATGGTTTATGGCTTGGCTCAACGCTCATGGCCGCCATGCAGCGTAACCGTTCGATTCTAAACAATGCCATGGAAGAGACTCTTCTCGCCATGAGCCCAGCCCAAGAATCGGCTGACTAGATACCCGTAACCAAATACCAAAAGGCTCGCACAATTTAGCGAGCCTTTTATCTAACTTTAAATCTAGATTGAATCCATTCACGCTTACTCCGTTACCCCAGACGAGACGGGATATTATTGGCTTTGAATAAGTCCTTAATAACAGGGTCGATATGCTTGAAGAAGCTCAGCCAACCTTCACAGAGATAATTTAACCCCGCCTCACCATCTCGGCTTGTGATGATACGGTTTTTGGGGCATTCGCCATGACATGCAAATTTAAACTCACAGGCTTGGCATTGTTTCGGCAGAGACTTCTGTTTGGCGAACCCAAAACTCTGCTGCTTTGGCGAAAAGGCTAAAGTTGAAAGTGCTTGTTCCTGAATATTACCTAACTGAAATTCAGGAAATACATAATGGTCACATGAGTACACATCGCCATTGGGCTCAACCGCTAACCCTTTGCCGCAGATCTCACTCAGCGTGCACATGGTGCTTTCTCTGCCCATCCATACACCGACAAAATTTTCAAAGTACGGCACTAACACTCGACCAAAATCGTGTTCAAACCACTCATCAAAAACGGTAGTGAGGAATTGTCCCCATTGCGCAGAGCCGACACTCCACGGTTCAACCTCGCCTGATACGGGAATGATCGCTTGTTGGTTGCTCAACCATTTATTGTTGGTGTGAGCTTCGCGCTTATCGACCACAGGAATAAACTGCAATTGCTTTGACCCCACTTCGTCACGTAGAAAACGATAAACCTCTAACGGGTATTTACCCGTTACATCGTTCACACAGGTTAAAGTCGCAAACTCAACGTTATGTTTTTTTAAATAACCGATTCCAAGGATGGTTTGAGAAAAAGTGCCCTTGCCTGCACGGTTGGCTCGGTAGTGATTATGTAAGTGCTCTGGTCCATCAATACTCACACCAATGATAAAGTCATTCTTCTTGAAGAACTCACACCACGCATCATTCAGTAAGGTGCCGTTGGTTTGAAGGTCATTGCTGATCTTGCTGTGACTAGGGCAATATTTTTTCTGCAGTGCGACCACCTTTTGAAAATATTCAATCCCCAACAAAGTAGGTTCTCCACCATGCCAAGAAAAGATGATTTCAGGCGTATTCTGCCCTTCTATATATTGCTTGATATAACGCTCTAACAGAACTTCATCCATCGTATATTGAGAGCCTTTTGGGTAATCAAGCAGCTGTTGTTTTTCTAAATAATAACAGTAGGTGCAACTGATATTACACACCGCCCCAATCGGTTTTGCTAACGCCTGAAGTTTGCTGTGTGCTTTGCCATTGAACTGCGGAACTGAACTCAAATTTGATAGCGATAATGTCGTCATGAAGAGTGCCTCGATGTAAAAGTTATTGTATTAGCTAAAACAATTCGTAATTCCTTTACACGGTGTTCATCGGCCAACCAAGCTTGATGGCATTAGGTTGGCCGAGTGGTTTTTCCTCTATTTCACGTTTTCAAACGGGTTCCACGCTTCGTCAACCGGGACGATATTTTGCGCTTTTTCGTATTCTTGATATTCAGCGACCATTTCAAGGAACAGATCTGGCATTTGGTTTCTCAAGTCATGTTGCTCGGCTGGGTCTTTCTTGGTGTTGTATAAGTGCCACTCACTGTCACCGCCCATTCCCGTAGAAATTCGGATGATCTTATGATCACCTTTAAGCAGAATTCCGCTACCAAACAATTCAAATGGAATCGCATTGTTGGCACTGTGCACGTCTGCCGTTTCCCCTTTGAAGTAAGGCAACAAACTCACACCACTCATCGGCGCCACTTCTCGACCTTGATATTCGGTTCCTGGATGATCGACCTCTGCAATCTCAAGAATCGTGGCTGCAATGTCCTTCACTTGGGATAAGTCGTCTGTCTGAGTTCCCGGTTGCAACGCATCTTCACCGTCTAAAAGCGCTTTGGCTGGCTTAACGATAAATGGCACACGGATACCGCCCTCTGCTGTGTAAGCTTTGTACCAAGATAGGCCACCGGTTGAAGCGCTTGCCCACTCAGGACCAAGTGACACACTGGAGTTCGCCTTACCCAAGTTTTCAGTCGAATTATCGAAATGATGAGCAGTCCATGTTCGGATCAAATCACTGATATTTTCACCGGTAATATCCGCCGCTTCTGGGCCGTTATCCGCTAGATACATAATGTAGGTATTGTCGTATTCGCCGATTTCTTTCAGGTAATCGACTATCTGGCCGACTTGTTGGTCCTGCATTTCCATCATGCCCATCGCGACAGCCATTTTCTTGCCGTACCACTTTTGTTCTTTCTCAGAGAGCGAGTCCCAAGGTCGGCTTAATGCGTTACGATCTGAAATATCGGCGTCTTTTGGAATCACACCCATATCTTTCATACGTTGGAAACGATCTTCTCGAACCGAGTCCCAACCATGTTCAACGTAGTAATCGACTTTATCTTGATAGGCAGACTCAGGCGCTTGCAGTGGCAGGTGAATACCGGTGAATGGAACGTAGGCAAAGAAAGGCTTGCCGTCGTCTTTCTTGCTGTCGATCATCTTGATGATCTCGTTGGTGTAAACTTGGTCTGAGTACTCGCCTTTGTATTTATCCTCAACCACCTCGCCGTTGCGGTAAGTTGGCTCAACTTCGACGCCGGGAATATCCCCTTTTTGCAGCGCATCCGCTGTCGCGGCATTTTTGGCCGGGAACATCATATCTCGATTAAAGTGATTAGAGCCGCCCGCTAATATACCGTAACTCTCTTCAAAACCTCGATCGTCAGGTAAGAAGCCATCCTCGAGCCCCAAGTGCCATTTACCAGAGAGGTAAGTGTTATTGCCACTCTCTTTAAGCAGCGTTGCGACCGTAACCCCTTTCTTGGTGAGGTAACCTTCATAACCCGGCTTGCCAATCGCACCCGGATAGACAGCATAGTCGAAGGTGCCTAGCCCAACCTCGTGGCTATTTGCTCCGGTTAACATCATAGAGCGCGTTACCGATGAAGTTGGTGACGCGTGAAAATTAGTAAACTTAACCCCCTCTTCAGCCAGCGCCATTAGGTTTGGTGTATTGGCTTCTGAGCCATAAGGCTGAGTGTCGGCAAAGCCCACATCATCGCCAACAATGACAACAATATTCGGTTTTTCTGATTCTGCGGCCAGAGCAGCACTGCTTGCCGCGGCCATTGCAGTGAAGACTAACGATTTCTTGAATGTCTGCATAAGACGTTCTCCAATTTCTGCGAATAACTTTTTCTGAGGCTAACCTTTCTGTGATTAACCTGAGTTAGGATTTGAATTAGTGCGCGGCTTGCGACATCCAATGTAATAAGTCGAGCGCGGGGTCATACTCTTGAGTTGCTGCCATGCCAATCCAGGTGACAGCCTCCGCTTGGTTGGCTTGAACGCCACTTCCAGAGATATACATCAACCCAAGCTGTGTTTGAGCTTCAGGGCTACCGTTATTGGCTGCGGTGACGAACCACTCCGCTGCTTTTTCGTCATTCTGTTCTACGCCTTCTCCACTCAGATATAAGTAAGCGACAGAGAGCTGAGCTTCCAATTGCCCTTGGTAAGCTTCATCCAACAATTGCACGACATCTTGATGCTGCTGCGCTTTCGCCATTGTGGCTTCATTCTCAAAGCTCTCGCTTCCAAAACTTGCCTTGGCAAAAAACAGAACAACCAAAACACCCGCCAAAATCACGGTAGTTAAACGTTTATTGAGCATTTATTTCCTCCTCGGGAATAAAGGTCACGACGTCCCTGTTGAATGAATTAGGTGAAAAGTAGGAATGGCGCGATGATGCACAAGCTTGATAGCAATACGTTTTCAATTTTCATAATTGGCTCTCGAGTAATGATTGTTGAGTGAATCATCGACTGAATTAAATGGTCATAACATTCAGTCGATTAAGACAGAGACTTAAATCGCTTTCTCTATGATGGTTTCAATCGTCTGTTTCGAGATTGGGTAGAACTGAAAGCAGATGTCTTTTTCAATCGCTTCTGCAATGTTGCTCTTCTCTTGCTCATCAAACTCCCAGCTGCTGAAACGCTTCATCGCACCGACACTGGTTTGGAAGTTGTTTAAGAAATCCAACACTCTCTGGTAAACCATCTCATCGGTTCCCGTAGTGTCGACCGAGAAAGCTTGAGCTAACTTCGCCGCATTTGGCATATAAAATTCCGGCAGCGCTTCAATCACAACCGGCATCAGTACCGTGTTGGCATCGCCATGTGGAATGTGGCTAATCGCACCAAAAGCGTGAGCACAGTTGTGAATCGGAATGCCGCCCAAAGACGAATAGAAAGCAGAGATCGCCATGGTGCTCGCTTGAAGAAGGTTGCCGCGTGCTGTTAGGTTTTCTGGCTCTTTCAATGCCAAGGGTAAGTTTTCAATAATCAGTTTTGCTGCCTGAATGCCGTAAGCGTCAGTGAATGCATTACTCATTGGCGAGACAATCGCTTCAACGGCGTGTGTTAGTTAGTGCATCCATAGCGGTAGAACGAGTCAGGTGAGCTGGCAGCTTAGTGGTCACCGTTGGATCAAGGATTGCGATATCAGCTTCCAATCCCGATGCAACTAGGCTTGCCTTAATGTTTTCATGTTCGTTGTAAAAAACAGCAATAGGAGAAGCTTCTGCACCCGTACCAGCCGTTGTCGGAACAGTAATGTGGGGCACTCGAATATCTTCATTGTTTGGCCACACATCCATATGACCACCACCTGCAATTACGGTGCGAATGTCATCTATCTGCTTATGAAATGCGTATTTCACACCTTTAGACGCATCAATTACGCTGCCGCCGCCAACAGACAAGATCGCATCAGCATTGACGCTGTTTGCAAACTCAATGGCCGCGTTGATGTTGTCGCAAGTCGCGTCTGGCGCGATATCGGTGTAAACGCCAACAAGCTGAACCGCTTGTTGGTTCGCTTCCTGATTCCCATTCTGGTTTACAAACAACGCCGAGAACTGCTCAACAAAGCCAAGAGACTCCAAACCTTTATCAGAAAAGAGCACGACTCTTTGCGCACCTAAGCGACCAAACAAAGAAGGGATATTTTCAATACCGTTCTCTTGAGCATGAACAATGGTTTTAAGTTGAAAGTTAAAATTATTGGTTGTCATGGTGTTTACCTCATTTCTAGTTGATGACTAAACAATAACCAAAACAAACCGGTCGGTCTAGAGCGTAAATGTCAAAGATATGTCAATTAAGATCTTTATGGATCATTGCCCCAAAACGAAAAAAGCCCGCAAATGCGGGCTGTAATCATAAGTAAGCTATTGATCATTAAAGAAGTGTCATTGACTCACCCTGAGCAACTCACAAACGGTTAACGATTAACGAAGGTGAGCTGGGACCTTACTCTTATCTCTAGTGAGGTAGTAGTACAGATAAACCAAAGAATAAACGGTCACAAATCCATCGAGCGCAAACACGCCGCTCCAGCCATAGAACCACTCATAATCGTTGATACACACGTTGTATAAGAAGATGCCAACAAACATCGACTTCTCAAATGCGCTGTAAATCATGGTTGAGGTACGCAGCGATTTGTACTTCGCCGAGAACATCAACAACACACCAATACAGCCAACCACCACACCCCAGTGTTGATAAGTACCGAGCAAATACTCTTTGTTTTCCATCATGGTATCGTTGTACGAGAACAGCGTCTGCATACTCCAATCAGGCGCTAGGAAAGTGGAAAAAGCCGTCGCCGTTAAGAAACCTGTAATCATCAAATACGATTTGATCGTACGTTCAAAAAAACGTTCCAACATAAAAGTAACCTCTTAAAATAATTTCGTGAAAATAACTTTTTGAAAAATAAACAGTGTCATACCAACAGTGATTTACTGGCCAAGCATGCCCATCACTGCTGTTTTTAATTCGTTGTCTTCTTTTGAAAACAGATGCTTAACTCGATGATCTAAACCTGTTTCCAACACAGTTTTAGCGTGAGAGAAAGTGATAAACCCTTCTTTACCGTGATAATTGCCCTGGCCTGATTCGCCAATGCCACCAAACGGCGCGTCATCAACCGCTAAATGGAAAACACAGTCATTAATACACATGCCACCGGAGTGAACTTGGTGCTTAACCTGAGCCTGTAAACTCAAATCAAAGCTCATCAGGTAGAGTGCTAACGGCCTTGGTTTGCTATTGATGACTTGGAACGCCTCTTCGACATTGCGATACGTAATCAAGGGTAATAATGGGCCGAAAATTTCTTCGTTCATCACTTTGGATGACAGGCTTGGTTCAACGATCAAATGTGTCACCAATCGATGAGTATCTAAGTCCATCGCTTCGTCATGGCAAGCAACGATTCGTGTCCCAGCTTGCTGCTCTTCATTCAACAGACCAACAATACGATCACATTGGCGAGGGTTAATGAGCGAGGTTAAACCCTCAGAGTAGATCCCTTCATCAAACAGCTGTTGGTATTGTTTTTTGTACTCCAGAATGAAGGCTTCGAGCTTATCTTCAGGGAGTAGCACGTAATCTGGAGCGACACGTACTTGGCCGTTGTTTAAGCTTTTACCATAAATAATTCGCTCTACCGCAATATCGATCGGCATGTCTTCTGCCACGATAACCGGCGACTTTCCACCCAGCTCTAGCGTGACTGGGGTTAGCGTATCAGCCGCTGACTTCATCACTTGGGTTGACCCTGTAAACAGAAGATGATCAAACGGCAACGCCGAAAATGCGGCTGCGATTTCTACCTCACCTTCAACCAAGCACACCTCATCGGATTGGAAGACTTCCGCCAATAGCGCTCTTAATACTTGGTTCGTCGCTGGGGTAAATTCACTCATCTTGATCATGGCGCGATTGCCCGCAGCCAACGCCGAAATAAGCGGGCCGACGGATAACATGACCGGAAAGTTCCACGGAGCAATGATCCCGACAACGCCTTTGGGTTGATAAACCACTTCAACACGAGAGGTTGAAAGCAAAGGGCCGGAATGACGAATCGAAGATGTCGACCAATGAGGTAAACACTCAATGCTGTGATCAATATTTCCGATACAAGGCAATATGTCGGCCATCAAAGTGTCTTGTCGACTGCGGTGACCATAGTCCTCACTCACGGCTGAACACAAACGATCTGTGTAGTCGATAAGCGCAGATTTAAGTGCAAGCAACTGCTCAATTCTCACCGATACCGCTGGCATCGGGTTCTGTGCAAAAGCTCCCTGCATGTTGTTCAACGTCATGGTCATTTGTGTTGGCGTCAATTCGTATTTCATACATCACCTCGTGGTTAAGATGAGCACACAATAATACAAAGAAGACCGGTCGGTCTATAATTTTATTGTCAGAGAATCGTCAATGCATTTTTGAATACAAATAAATAGGGTGATTACAACGTAGGGTTAAAACCCAAGGAGATTTAAAATAGAAGGGCGTAGCGAATAGGCAGTATAACGAGAAATTTTACATAGTGAGATCAAAAATGGCCGCTTAATGCGACCATTTAATAATTATTTAAGTTTTTGTTTTAAATAGATAATTTAAAACTAACGTTAGCTTTTGGCTACGTTTGCAATGCCTTCAAGCTGAAGCACTGGAGCAGCGTCGATGTCTTCTGCGTTCATCATTGCTGATACACGCTGCATCGAAGAAAGCAGTAAGCTTTGCTCCCACGTCTCTAGGTTTTGGAATTTTTTAACGAAGTTATCTTGCAGCGGCGGTGGCGCATTGTTTAGCAACTCTTGACCTTTTTCAGTCAGGTTCGCGTGTACTTTACGGCGGTCCGATGAACTGCGTACTCGTTGTACATAGCCATTTAACTCAAGACGGTCGATGATCGTCGTCGTCGTTGCTTGGCTTACATTGGTCTGATTAGACAATTCTTTGATCGTCACATTACCCATTTCTTGGATTGCTCTCATTAAGATTAATTGAGGGCCAGTCAAACCATACTCTTTACTCAGCTTCTTCGAGTGTAAATCGATAGCGCGAATAATTTGGCGAATAGCGACCAGGATTTCGTCATGTTTGTCCAAGATGCAGACCTTTGTACTAATATACTGTGAATGGTTTTACAGCGTCGAAGCGATGAAATGTCTCGAGTGATTACGTCACGCGCGCTCGAATTACACTGTAAATTGATAAATTACTTCATTGATTTTTCCGCATTGTACTGATGTTCATACTATTCTCAATCTTTTCTATACCACTAAACTTGCGTGGTACGGCACTTTTGCTTAATGAAGGGGGAATGAAAGCTTCAATGAAGACAAGAATAATGAACCAGAGAATACAAACTCAAAGAATAATATATTTTAATAATCATAGAGGTAGAGAGATTTAATCCTCTCCACCCAATAAAAAACCAGCCTCAATAGCTAAGCTGAAAAACGAAATTTTACGCAGCGGTATTCATCTGAAAGTTACCCGTTAGCGCGTTGTAAAACTCGCTGTTATCCAAAATCCCTACCAATTGATTATTTTCAACCAACAGAATTGGGTGGTTACTGATCTGCTTAAGCTTAATCGCATCACGCATACCAATCTCCGGGCTTGTCACTACCACACTAGACGCGTTAATCGCGGTTAGGTCGTCAGACTCGCTCCACTCAACAAGCGCCAAGGTAGATTCACCTTTCACCGATAAAGCACCTTCATTCTGTTCAATCCAGAGATCTTTAGAATCGCAGATCTTCCAGCTTTCATTCTCTTGCGTCAGTGAATCAAGAGGCTGCATTAAAGAACGACCTTTAAGCACATTCAATGGATTGGTGTGAGCAACGAAGTCTTTTACGTATTCGGTTTTTGGCGTCAGTACGATCTCTTCAGGCTTACCGTGTTGAATCAGTTTGCCTGACTCCATGATCGCAATGTTATTACCAATCTTCAGTGCTTCATCTAGGTCATGACTCACGAAAAAAATCGTTTTGTTAAGCTTGTTTTGCAATAAAATTAGCTCATCTTGCAACTGCGCACGAATCAGCGGATCAAGCGCTGAAAACGGTTCATCCATAAGAAGAATGTCGGTATCCATCGCAAAGGCACGCGCTAGACCAATACGTTGCTGCATACCGCCAGAAAGCTCATGCGGATACTTGGTTTCCCACTCTGCCAAACCCACCATTTCAAGTTGTTCACGCGCTTTAGCACGACGAACATCTTTGGCTACGCCTTGCATTTCTAGACCAAACGCCACGTTATCTAACACGTTTAGCCAAGGCATTAGGGCAAATTTTTGGAACACCATAGAAACGCGGTGAGTACGAAGATGACGCAAGGTCGCTTCGTCGCACTGTTCACCTAAATCAACCTGCTTGTCTCCATCTTTGATCGCCAATGAGCCACGGCTGATCTCATTCAGGCCGTTAACTGCGCGAAGCAAAGATGATTTACCAGAACCAGACAACCCCATCAGCACACAAATCTCGCCTTCTTCAACGGTCAGCGACACATTATCTACGCCAACCACTTGGCCAGTCTCATCAATGATCTCTTGGCGAGTTTTACCTTGGTCGAGTAGCTCAAGCGCTTGTTTCGATTTATTACCAAACACAACATCGAGATTCTTAATGGTAATCGCGTCCATTGTCTTTTTTTCCTGAGAGTTAGACATGATTAAGCTTCCTTCTGGTTTGGTGTTTTGCACAAGCGGTCAAGGATGATTGCAACTAATACAATCGCTAATCCAGCTTCAAAACCTTGTGAGATGTTCACTGTGTTCAATGCACGAACAACAGGTTTACCAAGTCCGTCAGCACCAACAAGTGCGGCGATAACCACCATCGAAAGCGACAACATAATACATTGGGTTACACCCGCCATAATGCTTGGTAAAGCCGCCGGTAATTCGACCTTCATCAGCAATTTCATGCGGCTGGCACCAAACGCTTTACCCGCTTCAATCAACTCTTCAGGGACTTTCGTTACCCCTAAGTAAGTCAAACGAATCGGTGCAGCTATCGCGAAAATAATGGTCGATATTAAGCCAGGAACGATGCCCAACCCGAATAGAACCAGAGTTGGAATCAGATAAACGAAAGTTGGGACTGTCTGCATCAAATCAAGGATTGGACGCAAAACTGTATAGAGCCAAGGACGGTGAGCAGCCATGATGCCAACCGGTACGCCAATTAATACGGAAATCGTTGTCGCCGCAAAGACGAGAACAAAGGTTTCCAGCATTTCTTGCCAATAGCCGAGGTTAAGAATAGTCAGCAGTGCTGCGACCACAAAGATCACCAGCGAAGGTTTACGGTGTAAGTACCATGCAATCGCAGCAGTCATCACGATTGGCAGTGCAGGCGGCATCCACTTAAATACATCGACTAAAAACATAATGACGGTTTCTAGAAAAATCGAAATAGCGTCAAAGAGTCCTGCTGCATTGATTGTTAGCCAATCAACACCCGCTTCCATCCATTGTCCGACAGGGATTTTGTTTTCCGTAATAAAATTCACAATATTGCCTTTTATTATGGGTGGGCTACTTCAAACCAATCGATAAATTGGCAAGCCCACCTTTATTATTTATGTAGCTGTTGAGATAGGTAGAACTAAGCTTTAACTTGCTTTAGGTATTCAGTAACGGCTTGAGTCGCTGATTCACCTTTATGCGTTTTTACGTTGTCTAACCAAGCTTCAACTTGTTGAGGGTTCTTGTTCAACCATTGTTGAGCCGCTCTTTCTGGCTTCACTTTTTGGTTAAGAATCTCTTCCATCAACTGGTTTTCCATCTCTAGAGTGAATTCTAGGTTTTGTAGAAGTTGACCGACATTTGCACATTCAGACAGGTAGTTTGAACGAACGTTAGTGTAAACATTCGCGCCACCGTAGTTAGGGCCAAAGAAGTCGTCACCACCTGATAGGTATTCCATTTCAACATTGCTGTTCATTGGGTGCGGAGCCCAACTAAGGTAAACGATCCATTGGCTACGACGAGCAGCGCGAGATACTTGCGATACCATGCCCGCTTCACTTGATTCCACTAGGCTGAAATCTTTCAAGCCAAACGCGTCTGAATCAATCATTGATTGGATTAAGCGGTTACCGTCGTTACCCGGCTCGATGCCGTAGATGCGGTCTTTAAATTTGTCGGCATGTTTTGCTAGGTCTGCGAAGCTTTTTACGCCAGAGTCGTACACGTATTTTGGTACGGCTAGCGTGTATTTTGCGCCTTCAAGGTTGGCACGAACGGTTTCAACCGTGCCCGCTTCACGGTACTTAGCAATATCGCCTTCCATGGTTGGCATCCAGTTACCTAGGAATACATCAATATCGCCGTTCGCCATTGAAGAGTAAGTCACCGGTACTGAAAGTAGGTCGGTTTTGGTTTGGTAACCAAGGCCTTTTAATAGTTCAGAAGTAACGGCGGTTGTTGCGGTAATGTCAGTCCAGCCGACATCAGCGAAGCGAACGTTTTCACATTGCTGTGGTTCAATAGAAGCGTTAGCACCAAATGCAAATGAACTAATGGCTAGTGCTGTTAACGTTTTCGTGGTCATGTTCTGAATATTTAGAGTCGTCATAATGGTTCCTTTTTATCTTTCCTTTTTCTGCTCGATATCAACACCGATAGAGAGCAGTTCTTCTGACTTTTGACTAATTTTTGTTGTTACTTTTTGCTTTTTCTATTTTTGAAATATTTTCTATTTTTTAACTAATAACAGAGACTTACGCTTCTCTTACTGGTTTATTTATTCTTTGCTTCTCTTGCCATTCAGGTGCAATCCACACTGGAACGTCCTGCTCTTTGAGCATTGGCTTACCCAAAATCAAATCGGAAGCACGCTCAGCCACCATAATGGTCGGGGCGTTCAAGTTTCCGTTCGGAATAACAGGGAAAACAGATGAGTCAACAACGCGCAGATTATCAATGCCGCGAACGCGACACTCTTCATCAAGCACTGCCATTGGATCATCATCAGCGCCCATTTTGCAGCCACATGAAGGGTGGTACGCACTTTCCACGTTCTGTTTAACCCATTCGTCGATTGCTTCATCGGAAGTCACACTTAGACCCGGCTGAATCTCTTCACCTCGGTAAGCATCCATTGCTGGTTGAGACAAAATCTCACGCGTTAGACGAATACAATCGCGCCAATCTTGGCGGTCTTGTTCAGTCGAGATGTAGTTGAAAATGATCTCTGGCTTGGCATGCGGATCAGCAGAAGTGATCGCAACCGTACCGCGACTCTCTGGCTTGTTCGGGCCAACGTGTACTTGGAAACCGTGACCATCAAAGGCCGCTTGTCCGTCGTAACGCATCGCTGCTGGTAGGAAGTGATATTGAATGTTTGGCCACTTCAATCCTTTGCGAGAGCGAATGAACGCACACGATTCAAAGTGGTTAGTGGCACCAAGGCCTTTACGAGTCAGAATCCATTCCGCGCCAATCATACCCTTGCTGACCAAGCCAAGCTTGCTGTTGAGTGTGATGGGTTCGTTGCAGTGATATTGGAAGTACACTTCTAGGTGATCTTGAAGGTTTTCACCTACGCCATTCAGCTCGTGTTTAAGCTCAACGCCTGCCTTTTCAAGCACCGCTTTCGGGCCGATACCAGAAAGCTGAAGCAGTTGAACAGAACCGATAGAACCCGCAGAAGAGATCACTTCTTTGTTCGCCACAGCCACTTGAGTATTGCCTGACTTTTCAAACTCGACACCGGCGGCTTTCAAGCCCGATTGGCCTTTTGATGACTGGTCTTGTGCGTCTTGTGCTTCAAGTAAGAAACGACGCGCCACGATACCTTTCTTCAAGGTCAGGTTTGAACGCTTCAATGCTCGACGTAAATAAGCGTTAGAGGTTGAGGCTCTAACACCCTTGTCTACCGTCATATGCATAGTGCCGAAGCCTTCTTGCTGGTAGCCGTTGTAATCGTTGGTTTCTGGGTAACCAGCGTCTTTACCTGCATCGATGAATGCTTGGTAAAGCGGGTTAAGCTCCATATCGTTACCATTACAAGTGCCGACAGGGCCATTGTCACCACGGTATTCATCACCGCCTTTGTTCCATGATTCAGCGCGGCGGAAGTAAGGCAAGCATGCTTGATAGTTCCAACCCGCTGCACCCTCTTCTTCCCATTGGTCAAAATCACACGCGTGGCCACGAACATAAACCATGCCGTTGATCGATGAGCTGCCGCCTAACACTTTGCCACGTGGGCAGTGCAGTTCACGTCCATCAAGGCCCGGTTCTTTCTCTGTTTCAAATTGCCAAGCGTACTTTTCAGTATTCATTGGGTAAGAAAGCGCGGTTGGCATTTGGATAAAAATACTCTTATCCGTGCCACCAGCTTCCAGTAATAAAACGCTATGTTCACCGCTTTCCGTTAGCCTATCCGCTAACACACAGCCGGCCGAACCCGCGCCGACGATAATATAATCGTAGCGTTGTTCCATGTTTTGATTTCCCTGAGATGAGTCAGTAGGGCTAGCTCTGTTAAGCTAACCCATAAAATTGAGTGTTACGCGTTAGGCATAAGGGCTGGCGTAGTCGCCAAGTTCAATAAGAATGCTCTTAGTCTGCGTATAGTGAAGTAGAGTTTCTGGTCCATTTTCACGGCCAATACCCGAAAGCTTGTAACCCCCAACTGGCATTTCTGCTGGTGAGTCACCCCACGTATTAACCCAACAAATACCCGCCTGCATTTGGTGAATAACACGGTGCGCACGAGAAAGGTTTTGCGTGAACACACCAGCCGCAAGGCCGTATTTGGTGTCGTTTGCACGGCGAATCACATCGTCTTCGTCCGAAAACTTCAACACTGACATCACAGGGCCGAAGATCTCTTGTTGAACGTGAGGCATGTTGTCTTCGCAATCCACAAACACGGTTGGGATAACAAAATTACCGTTTTCGAGGCCGTTGTCTGTCACTTGATAGCCGCCCGTCAGCAGAGTTGCGCCCGACTGCTTAGCTAGCTCAATGGCTTCAAGGACTTTTGAAAGGTGTTCTTTAGAAATCAACGCGCCGATCTGAGTCTCCATGTCCATTGGATCACCAATGATCAGCTTCTCAGTGCGTGTTTTAAGTTGATCGATGAATGCGTTGTAGATGTTTTCGTGTACATAAACACGGGTACCGTTAGTACACACTTCGCCTTGGGTGTAGAAGTTAGCCACCATCGAAGCGGAAACTGCACCATCCAATTTCGCATCATCAAACACGATCATCGGTGACTTGCCGCCAAGTTCCATGGTGACTGATTTCAGCGTCTTAGCGCTGTCTGCCATTACCGCTTTACCGGTACCGGTTTCGCCCGTGAACGACACTTTCGCGATATCTGGGTGCGCCGTTAGCATTTGACCTACACGGTAATCGCCCTGAACCACGTTGAACACGCCATCAGGAAGACCAGCTTCGGTAAAGATCTCTGCAAGCTTGAGCGCCGTTAGCGGCGTTTCTTCTGAAGGTTTGAAAATCATCGCGTTACCCGCGGCCAATGCCGGAGCCGATTTCCACATCGCGATTTGAATTGGGTAGTTCCACGCGCCAATGCCCGCACAAATGCCTAGCGGCTCGCGGCGAGTGTAGAAAAATTGAGATTCGCTCAGCGGCTGTTGGTCGCCTTGTAGCGTTGGAGCCAAACTAGCAAAGTATTCAATAACATCAGCGCCAGACGCCACATCCACTTCAATCGCTTCTTGCAGAGGCTTGCCCGTATCAACAACCTCAAGATTTGCAAGGTCATTATTTCGAGCTCTAAGTATTTCCACTGCCTTCAAAAGAATGCGGCTGCGTTCCACAGCGGTCATTGCTGACCATACCGCAAATCCGCGTTTCGCAGATTCAATAGCACTGTCGACATCCGCAGAAGATGCTTGGCCTAACGTCGCGATAGGTTCACCGTTTGCAGGGTTAATGCTATCAAAGGTTTCACCAGAGGTTGCTTTAACCGCTGCGCCATCGATGTATAACGAGTTCATTTCCATTTGAGATTCTGACTTAATTATTGTTATTAGACTCTACTGGTCTATATGTGAGTATTAGGTGCGAATAGTGGTCGTTCTAGCTCTTGCTCTTGCTCTTGCTCTTGCTCTTGCTCTAGCTCAACGTCTAGCGCTACCACTGCGATCTATTTGCTGTGACACGAGTAGAACGTAAGTTGTTTATCTAGATAATCATTGATGATGGCACGCGCCTTTTGAGCATCGATACCATCTGGGTTTAATGTGCCTCTCAGCCACAAACCATCAATCAGAGACGCAATCCCGTGAGCAACGAGATCCGCTTGTTCATGATTCAAAATACCTTTCAACTCAAGACGTAAGTGTGAAATCAAACGTTTTTCATTCACACGTTGCAGTCTTTTCAGCTGCTCGTCATGCATTGAATATGACCAAAATGCCAACCACGCCTTCGCGACCTTATTTTCTGCTTGGTAACCTTCGAAGTTACCATCGATGATCGCGTTAATTCTCTGTTGGTGAGCATCAACAGGAAGTGCTTTTAGTGACGTGGTGATGGTATTGGAAAGTTGGCGAAGGATTTCGCGCATGGTCTCTTCGAGCAGCCCATGCTTTCCACCAAAATAGTGATTAATAATGCCAGTGGAGACTCCCGCTTCTTTGCTGATCAACGCAATACTCGCGGCATGCAAACCCACTCGATCAATCACCGTCATGGTGGCTTGAACAAGCTGTGGTTTACGTATATCAGGCATCCCAACCTTCGGCATTTCTTAGTCCTTTTATTTTATATTGAACGTTCAGTTAAATATAAAATGACAGAAATTTAGTTAGGGTTCAAATGATTATTTAAAACAAACTCGTAACAATACAGCATTCAAATCAAAAAAAACCATTATAAAACAATAAATTAAATATCATTTAGAGCACTAACGAAAACAATTAAAGATTTGAGGTGTGATAGTTATTGGTCAAATGTTTTTGCTTAGAAAGTTCAAGAATCAATCAGTGAGAGTCCTTGTAGAAACTTTTTGGGGAGGGAGTGGAAAGGAAGTATCAAGGAATTTTCATACTGAAATTTAAGACAAGGAAATCCACAATCAACACAGGTAACGAATCAAAAAATGAACAAAAAAGGTTGGCGACAACAGCGTCATCACCAACCTTCTCAGTCGTTTCTAATGTTATTGCAAGCCTAAGCTACTCAATGCGTGTGATGAAACCGTATTTATCTGACTCAGCCTTAGTCACCCAGTGTTCGCCAGAAGCCGGAGCAGAATCCAACGTGAAGATATAGAAGTCGATTCCTTTGTCTCCCATTACCTTTTTAAAGTAGGTCGCTTGCTTGCGATGGCTTTCGTTCGTGTATGGGAAGTCTTTGGCTGTTTTATCATCCTCAGCCCAACTGTGCACACCAACCTGCTTATTAAGCTCAATGGCTTTAGTGGTATCTGCTCGTTGCAAAACTCGTGGGTTACCCGCAGCGAAAAGATCCGTGCCGCCAGAGAACACCGACCCCGTAGGCGTTACGATCGTCGTCATGTTGTTACTGTGGATCATGCGACCGGTGTACATATTGATATCATCGTCGGCACTTCCACCAATATGGTTGGTAAACTTCAACGTCATCTCACTGCCTTGATACAATTTCACGATATCAAAAAGCTGAGAATAGGTTGATGCGCCTAGAGTGGAAGTAATGCGATCAACAGCGGCAGTCTCGTTGAGCACATCACGGTAAAAAGCGTTGAAAGCAAACGAGGTGGTTATCGTTACCTTGTTCCCACTTTTAGTGTTACTCAGAATGGTAGACCCAAGGCTAGTCACGTATTGAACCAGTTCATTGTGATACTCAAGCTCGACGGGCTTATGAGTATTCGTCGTCGTGTTAATTAACGTGGTGTCATTGCCGATTGAGCGTTGAGCCGCACCACAATCAAACACGTCCAAACCCTTGCTCTCTGTGTAGATACCGCAGCTATCAAATCCTGCATCAGGGAGGTACAGATCCACACTTTGACCTAAACTATCCGCAAGCCTAACCACTTTTTGCTTATCACTAATATCTTCCGCAAACAGAACGATTTCATACTGCACACCGTTGTAATCAAGTTTTATGGATTCTTGGACCTCTTGTCGCTCTTTATACAACTCACCCAGTTTCGCTGATGAAAATACGTAATCAGCTTGAGGTTTTACTTGCGCTTTGTTGGCAGCTTTACCTGAGTTAGAGCTTGAGTTACAACCCGCTAGCAGAATCAAAGGTAACGCCAGTAATGCATTTCTATAGTCGTTCATACCGTTATTCCCAAAATGTTTGATGAGAAAATTCTATTGTTTAGCGCTGAATTTATCTGTCGTGGAAATGTATGAGAATGTCGATCCTATTTGAACGATGTTTTTTATTTTCCTATAAATGCCAATTCATCATTGAACTAACTTATAAAGTGTTTAATCATTCGCTTTAGGTATTTGGCGAAGCATCTGAACTTATATGCAATAGCGTATAATCGTAATGGTTCATCACGACGAAGACTCGCTCACCTAATCTCAATAAGTGAAACGCACGACAAGGCTGATAATGGAATGACAAAACCTAAAATGATCATCGTGGAAGACGATTTGAAACTTCAGAAAATGTTGCAGGACTACTTCGTCGCGCAAGATTTTGATGTCACGGTGTTGGACGATGGCAGTGATGCCGCACACACCATCCTCACGGAGCAACCTGACATCGTACTGCTGGATTTGATGCTTCCTGTAACTGATGGACTTACAATCTGCCGACAGACGCGTACGCACTATAAAGGTAAAATCTTGATGCTCACTGCTAGCGATGACGACTTTGACCACGTCGCTGGTTTAGAGACAGGGGCTGATGACTATGTCACCAAGCCAATCAAACCAAGAGTTCTGCTGGCCAGAGTTCGTTCGCTATTACGCCGCCAAGACACCAATACCGCTTCAGTCGATGACTCAGACACCCTTCAGTTCGATCAACTCGTTCTGAAAAACACTTATAAGAAGTGTGAACTTTCAGGTGCGGTTTTATCACTCACTGACAGCGAGTTTGACCTACTTTGGTTATTGGCAAGCAACCCAGACACGCCGTTATCTCGTGACTACTTGACGCAAACATTGCGCGGGATTGAGTACGACGGAATAGACCGGACGATTGACAACAAGGTTGTACGTCTAAGAAAGATTTTGGGCGACGACCACACACCAGCAGAGAAAATTCAGACCATTCGCGGGAAGGGTTACTTATTTGTTTCGACCGCCTGGCGTTAACCTCGCTCAATACGAGCGTAATAAAAGAGAGCGATTATGCGACGTATCTTTTTGGAGTCCTTAATAGGGCTGTTAGTTTGCTTTATGGCCGGCCTTGTCGCCTACGAGATTAGCGTCTATCAGCTCAATACCGACTACGAATACGTACTGGAAGATTACGAAGCGGCTGCCCACCAGCAATTGATCGAGAACATCGCTAAAAATCAAGGCCTTGAAGCGGCTCATCAAGCGATAAACCAGTTTGTAGAAACCACACGAAATAAATTGGTTACATTCAGCCCAGACGATGAAATACCCAGCCCCGTTTCAGAGTTCTTCAGCACGAATCCGAATACCTTTGTTTTTCACGATGATGAACGGGACCTATGGTTTCGCTTAGCAAGCAGTGACAATACCTATCACTACCTCCCCAACAGTGAAGCGTTCGTTAGGCAAAAAATAGAGTTGGAGGATGACCTCATTTGGTTGTTCTTTTTAGCGAGCTTTATCTTATATGGGTTATGTCATCTATTTATTATCTTCCGCCGAGTTAAAAAGCTTGAGGCTGCCACTCTGCGTTTTGCGGAGGGCGATCTCTCGACACGAGCCGAGACTTCAAGTGGTATTGCGATTGGTTCACTGAACAAATCCTTCAACCTAATGGCCGACAGAATTCATCGCTTGGTAGAAAGTAATCGCTCACTCACTAATGCTGTCGCTCATGAACTGCGCACGCCAATATTCCGTATTCAGTGGCAAGCTGAAATGTTGAAAGACACCCAGCTAAACGCAGAGCAAGAAAGCACGATTGAGAGTATTGTCGAAGACACGGAAGAGATGGAAAAGATGGTCGATGAACTATTGTATTACGCCAAACTCGATAGCACTGACCTAGAAAACTTAAAAAAGCCATTAGAGATTCGAGACTTTCTCGACCACGCAATGGCGCGTTGGAACAAAGACACTCAGCTCAACATCGACCTATCGCTACCAGAGCAACCTAGCTCAATAATGGCGGATGAAACGCTATTTAACCGAGCACTAGATAACCTAGTGCGTAACGCAATGAAATTCGCACGCTCACAAGTGTCGATTGCAGCGACCGTGCATCAAGATCAGCTACAGATTGCGGTACACGATGACGGTGATGGTGTGGCTCAAGAACATCAAGCTCGCCTGTTCGAACCCTTTTACGTTGGCGACAAAGCGCGTAACAAAGCCAAGAGCGGCCATGGTTTAGGGCTGTCTATCGTCGAGAAGATCTGTGCTCAACACGGCGCTACCGTGGAGGTAGGTCAGAGCCAAGCCTTAAAGGGTGCGGTATTCACCATTACCATTCAGCTGTGTAATGATTCAGCTGACAAACCCATACAGTAACTACAAAACACCTCTGGAATAATGTTCAACATCGGTCGGGAGATGCTGTCTCCCATGAACTTATTGAATCTTGATAATCACGACACTGCTTTTGTGGCTTGCCATCTCGGTTCCAATCATTCTTAAGGTATTTTTATGAAAAAGTTATTAGTTGTTTTAGGCATTGTTTCTCTAGCGGGTTGTTCTGGTATCAGCCACAACGAAGAAGTGTACACAGCGCACGCAGAGAGCTTCAACATTGTCGGTTTCCAAGTGCCAGGTAACACTCAAGACCGCGCAATGGAATTAGTACCTGAAGGTGCAACGGTTGATACGATTCGCTCAACAAACTCTGATACGAGCTCTGTTCTGGGTATCATCAACCGTATTATCGGTATCGACTACGTACAAGTTGGCGGTAAAAAGCAGTAATTCGCTATAGTGACGTTAGCCACGTACCATAATTAAGTGTCGCAGTTGCCTACCTATATTCAGTAGCCTGCACAAACTAAGTTAATCTAAGCCAGTGACCCGTCGCTGGCTTTTTTCATCCAGCAGATTTTGTACTCTGTGCCAAACAAGAGCCCGATTCCCCTTCCCTCTTTTAACTAACAATTCGAAAAATAAGCCGAAAAGTCTTCGATTTCTTATCAAAATTGCCCCTAAATTCGCTAAATGGCCTTCTGTTTAAAGTGACACTTTCAAATCGTTGATCCTTCTATCAACCCAGAATCCGTTAATTGAGACACAGATCAATTTACTCGAAAATCTTAATTTCCAAGAGAAATAAACACTTAATAAAAGTGTCACGATTTTATAAATAAACATATAGGTGCGTTCAAAAATAAACAGAAATGATAACTATCTGTAAATACGAGAAATATAAGTTTCATGAATAAAAGAGATCATTGCCATGCTAATAATTAATCAGATCGAATGATGTAAATTCGCTGTGATTAATTTGTTACGTTTTCTTGAATTTTACATGGAAAGAGAAAACAACAATGAAAATAAGAAAACGTTTAGTTGCCGTTGCTATAGCCAGTGCTATGTCTTTGTCAGTGCATGCAAGTGAATCCGTTCAAATCGATCAACCGATCAACTTTACTAGCTTCTCTGGGTTAAACGCTCAGTTAGGAGTCAGTAACGCCTCTAGCTTCAAGATGGTGAAAGAAGTAAACCTGAAAAAGCGTGGTATCTATAAAGTTAAGATCCAGCAGAACATCTGGGGAACACCGGTATGGGGACATTACCTAAATGCCACCCAAAGTGTCCAAGGTGGCGCACTTAAGTCCGTTCAAGGTCGCTACCTTAAAACAACGACCTTAGAGCGATCTTTTGTTAAGCCATCAATCAACAGCGCTCAAGCGGTTGAACTCGCAAGTAAAGATCTAAAGACTCAAGGCTTAACCAGCAAATCTCTAGACAACGTTCAACATCAGCTATTTATCTATCAAGGCTCTGTGAAGCAAGGCATCGGACAGCAAAGCGTAGATAAAACACGACTAGTGTACGTTGTCTCTTACCTAGTAGAAGGCAGTGAACAGCCGACTCGACCGTTCACCATGCTAGACGCGCACACAGGCGAAGTCATCGACCGCTGGGAAGGTATTGCCCATGCTCAGATCGGCACTGGCCCTGGCGGCAACGAAAAAACCGGCATGTACGAATACGGCACCGACTACCACTACCTTGATGTTCAAGAAGTGGGCACAGAGTGTGTAATGGAGTCTGAAAATGTCGTTACCGTTGACCTTAATGGCGCGACCGACGGCGACACCACTTACAGCTATGAATGTCCTCGTAACGAATATAAAGCCGTGAACGGCGCATTCTCACCACTCAACGATGCCCATTACTTTGGCAACATCGTGTTCGATATGTATAAAAACTGGTTCGACACAGAGCCACTCTCCTTCAAGCTCATGATGCGTGTTCACTACGGTGAAAACTACGAGAATGCATTTTGGGACGGCAGAGCCATGACCTTTGGTGATGGGGAGAGCTTCTTTTACCCGCTTGTTAGCCTAGATGTATCAGCCCATGAAGTGAGCCACGGTTTCACTGAGCAAAACTCAGGTTTGATCTACGCAAACCAATCGGGCGGTATGAACGAAGCCTTCTCTGACATGGCCGGTGAAGCCGCAGAATACTATATGAAAGGCACCAACGACTGGATGGTCGGACGCAATATCTTTAAAGGCGAAGGTGCGCTGCGTTACATGGACGATCCATCACGCGATGGCTCTTCAATCAACAACGCATCCGAGTACTACGATGGCTTAAACGTGCACTACAGCTCTGGCGTGTTCAACAAGGCGTTCTACCATCTTGCAACCACACAAGGTTGGGACACCAAAAAAGCGTTCGAACTGTTCGTGCTAGCCAACCAGATCTACTGGTCTGAAAACAGTGACTTTTGGCAGGGCGCCTGTGGCGTGAAAAACTCAGCAACCGACCTTGGCTACAGTGCCGATGATGTTGTTTCTGCGTTTAACTTAGTGGGTGTATCACCGTGTGGCGAACCACCACTTCCACCAGAACCGGAATATCAACGCCTTGAAAACGGTGTTGAAGCCGCAGTTGCTGGTGAAACAGGCTCAAAAACTTACTTCGATATCGAAGTACCAGAAGGCCAAGACAAACTAACGATTGATCTTGCTGTGTCTACTGGTGATCCGGATATGTATGTTGGTCTAGGTTATGCGCCAAGCTCTCAAGAGAATATCTGTAAGAGTGAAAGCGTAACCGATGAAGTATGTGTAATTGAAAACCCAACAGCTGGTCGCTACACGGTGAACATTCTGGGTTACTCAGATTACGCAGGTGCAAATCTGAAAGCATCGTACGAATCAGGCAATGCTAACGTACCGCCAGTTTCTTCTTTCGAACACACGGTCGTAGGCAAAGAAGTAGAGCTGCGTAGCACAAGTTCGGACAGCGATGGCCAGATCGTCTCTTACCAATGGAACCTAGGCGATGGCAACACGCAAACCGGTGAAGTGACTCGTTATACCTACGCTGAAGCTGGCGACTACGTGGTGACTCTAACCGTGACTGACGATGCAGGCGTTGCAACATCAACCAGCAAGTCGATCACGATTGAAGGTGACTCAGCAGAAGGCTTCCCGCTAAAACTGAAGTTTGGTAACAAAAACCCGAACGGCAAAGCTCGCGTTAAGCTGGCATGGGATTACGACACCAACGACTACTTCGTGATTAAGCGCAATGGCAAGAATGTTGGTGCAACAGACTTCAACTCATACGTCGACAAGTTCCGTCATAACGGAACAGTAGATGTGGAGTACCAAGTGTGTACCTCAAGCGATATCTGTTCAGAAACCAAGCATTACCGTTTCATTAAAACACAATAATCGATAGTAAATTCAGGGCTCCGAAAGGGGCCCTTTTCGCGGTTAACTGTTCAGAAAATGAAACATCTACACAAAAACATCCACGTATTACACAAAAATCACCCCCATCAACATAACAATACTCACCATAAAAAGGACGATAAATGGCTATTCAAAAAAGCATGCTAGCTTTGGCTGTGCTCGGAGGCTCTTTAGCCTTAATCAACAGTACTTCGGCTTACGCATCCCTAGGTATCACACCACCAGCGAACGAAGAGGTTTGGATCACCACCGATGCGGACGCACAACATATTATGACTCAACATGGCGCAACGGTTTACCCAGGCGTGACCGGAAACAAGCATTCCATCGTCGCGAAAATCAACCAGAAAGAGCTGGCGAAACTATCTAGCCACATGCACGAAGAAACCCACCGTTGTGGTGGCTACATGGTGCACGAAGACAAAGCAAGCGCACTCAAAGCGGCAGCTATGCCACTGACCATGAGCAACTTCGAAAAGCCAGTTATCAGCCATCAAGATACGGTGAACGACCTACTCGCTCAGGTCGAGCCGAACAACATGGTCACGACCATCGAAAATCTAACCAACTTCACCAACCGTTTTTATACTACTTCTACTGGTGTCGCTGCTTCAGATTGGCTTTTAGAACGTTGGGAGACGGAAATTAAAGATGTGCCGTATGCGTCTGCACGCCAGATCACGCATGCCGAATACCCACAGAAATCCGTTGAAGTGACACTGCTTGGCGCTAAATATCCTGAAGAGATCGTCGTGGTTGGTGGACACCTTGATTCGACCGTTGGATCTTGGACAAGCGAAGGCACCATCTCACCGGGAGCCGATGATGATGCGTCTGGCATTGCAACGGTAACAGAGTCGCTTCGCCTGATGATCGCCAGTGGCATTCAACCAGACAAAACCATTAAGTTCTATGGTTATGCTGCTGAAGAAGTAGGGCTACGTGGCTCACAAGATGTCGCCAACGCTTTAAGAGATGAGCAAGCCAACGTTTTGTCCGTATTGCAATTAGACATGACCAACTACAACGGTTCTGCGCACGATATCACCTTCATCACGGACTACACCGACAGCAACCTCACCGCCTACTTAAGCGAGCTAATCGACACTTACGCGAGCGACATCAGTTACGGTTTTGATGATTGTGGCTATGCCTGTTCTGACCACGCATCTTGGCACAATGTTGGCTACCCAGCTGCCATGCCATTCGAAAGCATGTTCAATGATTACAACCCAAGTATTCATACCCAACACGACACGCTTGAGAATTCCGATCCAACCGCAACACACGCGACCAAGTTCGCTAAGTTGGCGATTGCTTACCTTGTCGAAACCAGCCTTGATTCACCGGTTGCTGGCCCTAAAGAGCTGCAAAATGACGTCCCCGTTGAAGGGCTTTCTGCAGGATATGGTGAAGAGCAATTTTTCACATTTACGACGGAAAGTGCAGGTCAGTTAACGGTAACATTAACAGGCCCTCGTAGTGGCGATGCCGACTTATATGTGAAACACAACGGCACCGTATCGAAAGCGAACTACGACTGCCGCCCATACCAGAACAGCAGCAACGAACAGTGTGTATTGAACAAGCCAGCGGGTGAGTTCAACATCATGGTGCGTGGCTATCGCAACTTCAGCGACGTATCTATCGTTGCTAATTTCGTTCCTGATTGGCTGTAAGGTTAATTGACTGACTAACTAACGTTAATCCGAACAAACATGGCGAAAACTAAAAACCCGCGAGCCCACGATCATAAATAGATTGGAGCTTGCGGATTTTTTATTGTCTTCGGAGAGCATCTCAACTTAATAACCTTTAGTTATCATCAAGCCGTCTTTTTCATTACCTTGCCACAGATGTACTCACCAATCGGCATTGCAGAGGTCGCAGCCGGTGATGGCGCGTTACATACATGTAAGCTTCTTGGGCTTTCGGCAAACAGGAAATCATGGACCAAGGTGCCATCCTTCAGTACCGCTTGAGCACGAATCCCAGCAGGATAAGGCTTAAAATCATCAACCGTAATACTCGGGCAGTATTTGTTCGCTAGCTTTAGATATCCCGGTTTCCACCACGAGTTCTTAAACTCGACCAAACCCGTTTTCAAGTGATTCGCAGTCACTTTCCAAAAACCCGCAAAGCTCAGCATCTGCCAAGTGTCCTTGAAGCTAAAGTTAAGCTTGCCATAACCTTCTCGCTTCCAGCCTTGAACTGCATTTGGCCCTACTGTTACGGAGCCATCAATCATGCGTGTTAAATGCACGCCCAAGAAAGGCAGTTCTGGGTCAGGGATCGGATAGATAAGATGATTCACCACTTGGTTGTGCTTAGCGTCTAACTGATAATACTCACCGCGATAAGGCACGATTTGGAAGTCGGTTTCGATGTCTAACATCTTGGTCATTCTATCGGCCATCAAGCCAGAACACGTGATCAAGAATCGACTGTTCAGTTGAAGAGTCTGACCATCTACTTTGCACGTTAACTGCACTTCATCTTCTTGCTCATCGGCCATGATCACTTCCGTACCAAGGCTAAGCTTACCACCCGCCTCAACAAACTCTTGAGCCATCACTTCGGTGACTTTTTTGTAGTCGACGATACTGGTGGTTTTGACATAAATCGCACCCAAACCCGTGATATTTGGCTCGGCAAGTTTGAGCTGAGCTTGATCCAACAAATCAACATCAATATCGTTATCGTGGCAACGCTGATAGAGCGCATTCATTCGCTCCACTTCTTGCTCATTGGTCGCGACCAACAACTTACCGCAGTTTTCGACGGGGATATCGTGTTGGCTACAAAAGGCGATGGTGCGCTCTACGCCGCGTTTACAAAAATCCGCCTTTAAACTGCCCGGAGCGTAGTAAACACCAGCATGAATCACCCCGCTATTATGGCCAGTTTGGTGCTGCGCGAAACCACGTTCCTTCTCGACTAAAAGGATACTTTTATCAGGGTGAGCTTGCTGTAATTGCCAAGCCGTCGACACGCCAACAATGCCGCCACCAACGATAATATAGTCGTATATTGAGTTCATAATATTCCTACATTCAATCCTTTTAATTATAGGGAAGACGCGACAGTGTTAGACCCGGTTTGAGGTAACTTTTTTTCCTCACTTTCTGATTCCATTTTCACTTGATTAGCATCGTATTTACGACCGCTGTAGATAAAGATGCCAACAAAAATGGCAACACATACCAAACGGATCACGACTGAAACATCAGGCCATACTAGAGCTATACCTACCGCAACCAACGCTACTCGAGTAATAATATTAACTTCGCTCTCTAGATAGCCTTCAATCGCCGCGATAAACGCGTAAGTACCAATAACAGCAAAGCCACCCGTGACTAACACGGAGATCACATCCCAACTTACCAAGTTAGTGTAGGCAATCAACAATGGTACTAAATACAAGCCTTTGGCTATCTTCCATGCCATTAATCCCGTTCTCATCGGGGGTGTTTTAGCAATGGTTGCAGCCGCAAATGCAGTTAAACAAACAGGCGGAGTCACGTTGCTGTCTTGCGATAGCCAGAAAATGATCAAGTGGGCAGAAAGCAGTGCAAGGCTGATCGCTTCTAAGCCAAGGCTCTGTTCAAGCAGAGTTTCCACAAAATCAGCAGGGACTAACGCAATCATCTCTTTGGCTGTTTCAAGTGCCATTGGCGCGTTCAGCAAATCAAGCTTATCTGGCGCAGCCAACATGAAGATAGCTTTCGCCTGTTCCGGTAACTGTCCCGAAACCAACAGGTCGAGCAACTGACTTTCAGCAATCAGTTTATACAAAGCTGGTGCAGACAGAGTACCCAACACGATATAAGCCGCGGTTACTGGTAACCCCATGCCCAGAATCAAAGACGCCAGTGCAATTAAGGCGATCATCACCAACAAATCGCCGTTCGCCCAGCTATTGATCATCAACGAGAAGGTGTTACCAATACCAGTCGTGCTGATCACGTTGATCACCAGACCAATGCCCACTAGCAACACAGCCGTGGTCGCCATGTTTTTTGCGCCTTGAGAAAGCGCTTCGATGATCGCCTTTGGACCCATTTTGTGATTTTTAGAGAACCATGAAGCCACCACGACAGACAGAATCGAGATGCCCGCAGCGTAAGTCGGCGTAAAGCCCTTCACCAACAGAGTCACTAACACCGCTAATGGGATCAGGTTGTGCCAACCCGACAGCAATACTTTCAATAGAGGTTCACAGCCAGAAGTCACCTTTTGCACACCACTGCGTTTTGCTTCGATGCGCACGAAGAATGCCACAGACAAAAAGTAGATAAGCGCAGGAACGAAGGAAACCGCAATAATATCGACATAAGGAATTTGCGTGTAAGAGGCCATGATGAACGCGCCCGCACCCATCACAGGTGGCATCAGCTGCCCGCCAGTAGATGCAGCCGCTTCAACACCTGCCGCGAAGCGCGAAGGGAAACCTGCCTTTTGCATCAAGGGAATACTGATCACGCCCGTCGATACTGTGTTTGCTACGCTCGACCCGGAGACAGAGCCCATCAAGCCGGAGCCAATAACGGCAATGAAACCAGGGCCACCAATCACTTTGCCCGCCGCGGCACGGGATACATCAATAATGTAGTCGCCGACACCAGATCGAACTAAAAATGCGCCAAATAAGATGAACATGAACACGAAGGTCCAACTGATTCTTGAGATCGAACCAAACATCCCTTCTGATGAGTAAAAGCTTCGATAAAGTAACGTCTCAAGGCTTAAACCCGGAAAATGAAAAATACCGCTGGTCCATTGTCCCCAAAGCACTACATAACTTAAGCACACTAAGATAAGCACTGGAATGAACCAGCCCATAGTGCGTCTAATCAGCTCAATGACGATGGCAATCGCCAAGATAGAGAAAAACCAATCACTGGCGATAAATTTTACGCCTCGGTCATACAACGCATCTTCGGCAAAGGGAATGTAGATAAGGCAAGCTAAAGCAGCCAAGGCAATCCCAATATCGATAGCTAATGCTATTTTGCTTTTTTTAAGCGAGACATGGGCGGGATACCAAAGTGCGCAAATGATTGCGAAACCAGCGAAATGCGTCGCCGAAATCCAAAGCTCTGGCAAGGTAGATAAGGTATTAAACCAAATATGTAGGAGGGAGAGTATCACTCCCATTGTCGTTATTGCTTTGCCTACCCAAGGGAAATCTGTTCGGGTAGGCAATTCGAATTTTTTCAGTTCCTGCTGCAGCGAATCGCTCATAGAAAACTCCTGCTCTCCACAGCCAAACGCGCAGAGAAAATCCATAAAGTAAGGTGGTGCGTTTTCACTTCAAATAATCGAACGAGCCGGAGACGGTCAAATCAAACAAAGTAGCCGAAACAGATGAAAACGCACCAAGCAATTAATTAACGCGAATATTCAGTTCACGCCAAATAGCGAGTTAAAGATAAATGGCTAATCGAAGACAAAGGGTTAGTCGACGATCAACTCAGAAGGGATTTCTATACCCACTTCTTTATAGTAACGAGCAGCACCTGGGTGAAGCGGAACAGGAAGGCCTGCGATCCCTTTCTCAAGTGCCATTGCTTTGGTTGCTTTGTGGATACCTTGTAGGAAAGGTAGGTTTTCATAGATAGCTTTGGTCAGTTGATACACATCTTCTTCAGAAATGTCTTCACGAACCGCTAGGAAGTTAGGTTGGGCAATCGTAGTAATTGGTTTATCGACACCTGGATAAGTGTTTGCTGGGATCTCATACTTGGTCCAAATATTGTAATCACCATTCGCTTGTTTGATTTGTGCATCGGTAAACGACAAGATTTGAATATCTTCACCCAAGGCAGCAAAGGCTTGTGTTACCGCACCAACAGGCACACCAGCAGGCGTATTCATGCCATCAATTGTGCCATTTTGTAATGCGCTCGCACTGCCACCATAACCCATAAAGGCGAGTTTAAATTGTTCTGGGTCCACGGATAAGCCTTGCATGATTTGACGACCTGAGTTTTCAGTCCCAGAGTTCTTCTTACCGATAGAGAATTTCTTACCGTTTAGGTTCTCTAGATCGCTTACCGTACCTGTTTTTGCTAGATCTGAACGCACAATAAAGTGTTCTACGTTTTGCCATAACATGGAAACTGAACGCAGTTGAGTTTGTCTGCCAGATTTCTCATATGGCCCTAAACCCTGCCAAGCCCAAGCACCATACAAACCTTGTAGAATAGCGAACTGAGCTTCGTTCTCGTTCAACAACTTTAC
Source organism: Vibrio sp. 10N.261.52.C11 (assembly GCF_041471405.1). NCBI lineage: Bacteria > Pseudomonadati > Pseudomonadota > Gammaproteobacteria > Vibrionales > Vibrionaceae > Vibrio > Vibrio sp. 10N.261.52.C11. The sequence continues at coordinate 10,183 of NZ_JBFROI010000010.1, read as the reverse complement.
GTTCTCACCCGAGCCCGCAGAGCTGATAGCCGCTAAAGAAAAATGCTGCTTAGGCGCAAGCTTAACTTTACTCAATGTCGCTAAGGCCACACCCACTGGATAATAGGTACCACCCGTTGAAGCCGTCGCTAAAATATAGCTGCGATCTTCTTCAGCTGACGCATTACTGATAAGGCCAAGAGAAGCCATTGCTAGCGCTAAAGTTTTAACCAGCTTGTTGTATTTCATTGTTACTCTCCATGTAGGGTTATTCACGTTATATTTTTGTTAACAACAATCACTAGATAGCAAGCACAATGCCAGTTTTTAACCATTTGTTTTAATTTACTTTTATTTTAAAACCTATTTAAAATAAGCCGTTTTTTGCTTATTCCCCTGTTATTAAGTAAGCCATTTTTGGCTTATCGGCTACCGGAATTAACACCTGTAGATCGGGAAGCAAGTCACACCATGTTGCAGTTGTGTGATCAATGTATGTAAATTGATCAATATGCAATGAGCCATTTATTGCTCATTAAAAATCAACAAGCACTGCGATGAAGCCGCTCTCTAAGGGTCAACATAGTCACTTCGATTTAACCCATAACGCACCATCTTTTGGTTCAATGTTCGACGAGGTAAATCCAAATCTTGCATCACGTCATTGATACGCCCTTTATAACGAACTAAGGCATCATGAATCACTTTCCTTTCAAAGCTCTGTACTTGAACCGCCAAAGGGATGCCCGCCGTTGTGGACTCTGTGACAGAATTGGGACGACACGCCAAAATATCCCCAACGGTCAAGCTTTCATCCAATGCAAAACGAATCGCAACATTACGCAGTTCACGCACATTGCCCGGCCACGCATACGAGAGCAGTGCATAGCGATCAGCCTCACTGGCTATACGTGTTTCGGAATTGGCTTCTTGGGTGAAGTGTTCAAACAAAAGTAAGGCATCTTCTTCACGCTCACTGAGTGGAGGCAAATGCAGCTGGGCAACATTCAAACGATAGAATAGATCTTGGCGAAAGTCGGGGTGATTCAGTAGATCGCTTTTCGAGGCAGAGACCACTCGTAGATCAACATGTTGTTGCTGATTCCCCCCCACGCGTTCGACGACATTATCTTGCAAGGTGCGCAGCACTTTTACCTGCATCGACAGCGGCATACTCTCTATTTCATCAAGGAACACTGTGCCTTTGTCGGCAAATTCCAGCTTACCAATGCGTCGTTTGGCCGCACCAGTAAACGCTCCGGCTTCGTGTCCAAACAGCTCGCTTTCAAAGAGATTTTCTGGGATTGCGCCACAGTTGAGCGGAACAAACGGATGGGTTTTACGTTGGCTGAATTCATGTAAGCAAGAGGCGACCAGCTCTTTACCACAACCCGTTTCACCATAGATGATCACGTTGGTGTCTATGGAAGCGACTTTCTGGATTTGCTCGCGCAGTTCACACATCACTTTACTGCGACCGATCAGCACCTGTTCAATGCCCTTAAGGTTATCCAGATAGTTCTGACGACTGTTTCTGTCTTGGCCACTTTGATGTTTATCTACCGCTTCCGATACCGTTTGAGACAGACGCTCTGGGTCGAATGGCTTCTCAATGAAGTCATAGGCACCTTGCTGTAAGGCTTTCACCGCCATATCGACATCACCATGCCCAGTAATCAAAATAACAGGCACATCTGGCACAAGACCTTTGAAACGCCCTAGCAGATCAACACCATCAATATCAGGTAAACGAACATCGGTGATAATGGTTTGAAAATCACCCTGCTCTACGGCGTTTAACGCATCTTGTCCTACTTCAAATGCGGTGACATCGAAGCCCGCCAGCTGCAACCATTGGCTGGTTGCTTGACGCACAATCGCGTCATCTTCAATTAAAGCAATACGCTGCATAGTTTGGTTCCGCCACTCTACATCTGATTAATATCGTCCACGGTATGTAAAAAAACCTCAGACGAAAAGGAGCTAGCTCCCACTTTGAATAACACTCCTTTAACAGTTTAATAATGTTTGTTAGCTTCGATTTGTCTCACTCTCCATTCGCTTAAAAAGCAAACATAAAACCTTGTCAAACCACTAGCTCAAAGAGGCAAGCCACTAATTTTAAAGGGATTTGATCAGAAATGATGAATAACAATCGATATTGGTTATTCCTGTGTACCTGTTTATTGATTGGTTTGGTGCAGGTCACCACCAAGAATGGCATCAGCCAGTGGAAGCTTGAACAAGCCCAACGCTATGCCGAACAGCGCTTCCTTGGCTACATTGCCGAAGCAAGGCGAACCCTTAAGCGTTTCTATTATCTGCCCTACCTAGTAACCAATGATGAAACCAGTGTGCGCTTCATTGATGGTGAAGCCCGCCTAGAAAAACGCATTAAGAAGCAGCTGATTCAATTGGATAAAGCCGCCAACACCAAGGGCTGGTATCTGCTTTCTGGCGAAGGGGACTTGTTGGTATCGAGTGTTGAAAGAAGCAAACTGAGCAATAAGAACGCCAGTACAATTGTTTCGAAGATCCACCAACAAGGTGGTGCGATTTCAGTGGTGACAAAAAACAAAGGCGTGACACCCGATTACTTCATAGCGGCACCCGTATATCGAGCCTCTGATGTGGTTGGCATTGTCGCGGTGCAAATCGATTTGTCATTGTTAACCGATCAATGGTTTGCCGATGGTGAGGCGATACTGTTTCAGAACCCTCGCGATCAGTTCTTTCTCTCCAGTGACAACAGGTTGAGTGCCGATTGGTTCAATGACACCTTCAATTCTCAGCCCACAGCGACAAAACGTGAGCTGTATGACCAAACCCATATTCGCGTGTGGCGATTGCAAGATAAAGATTACCTAATTCAGTCCATCAAGTTAGACGATCTGAATTGGCGTTTAACCTACCTAACGCCATTAACCAGCCTCAACCAGACCACGAACTGGATCAGCTGGAGTGTGGCGGTTGGCTGTCTTTTCATTCTGTTACTGTTGGTTATTCTTTACCAAAGACGCCAGAAAAAGCTCAGCAATCTGAGAATCCAAAAGCTTATCGAAGAGTCTGAGAAACGACTGTCTGGGATGATCAATAAAACCCATGTTGGGTTAATACTGATCGATAAACACGGACGCATTCACGATATCAACCTGATGGCGAAGAACTACTTTTCACTATCTGATTCAATGATCAATAACATCAAGGCGTGGCAGTTATTTGAGGCAGGTAACCCGAATTCAACCACCTTGCAACTGCTCAAAAACTTAGAGCAGCATCAAGAGCTGGCCGAGATAACTAGCGTCGAAACCATGGCAAGACGCAGCGATGGCAGCTACTTCCCTGTTTTATTCTCTATTAGCGCCTTTCCTTGGCATGCGACGACTTACTACCTGTGTACCGTAATCGATATCAGCAAACGTAAGAAAGCCGAAATTGCGGTGCAAAACGCCAATAAAACGCTACAACTGCGGGTCGAAGAGCGAACTCAAGATCTAAAAGATGCGCAGCAAGAACTTGTCGAATCTAGCAAACTGGCTGCACTAGGGCGGATGTCGAGTGCGATTACTCATGAACTCAATCAGCCGCTTACTGGCCTAAAAACCCTACTTTCGAGTAACCAGTTGCTGATGGAAAGAGGCGAGACTAAGATGCTGAAAGCGAACATGGATCTGGTGATGAGCCTAATCGACCGAATGGCTAACATGACTAGCCAGCTGAAGTCGTTCGCCTTTCAAAGGCTTGAGAAACCTTATCCTGTTTCCCTAACAGACGCACTGCAAGAAACCCTGCGTATTCATCAAACCGAGCTAGACAGCGTCGATATTCGTGTGCGTGTCGCTTCCAATATTTCGATGGTAATGGGAGAAGAGGCGCGACTTCGTCAAGTGCTTGGTAACCTGCTTAGAAACGCTGTCGATGCCACGCAGAATCAGAAACCAGCAACCATTGTGATCAGCGCTCATACCGAGCAACAACGCGTGATCATCAAGGTTCAAGATAACGGTTGTGGTGTGTCTGAAGATCAACTCGAAACCATTTTCGAACCATTTCATACCAACAAAAAGATGGGCGAAGGCTTGGGGCTCGGGTTGGCTATCACAGCGAACAACGTGCGCGATATGCAAGGCACATTAATAGCGAAGAACAATTCAGACCAAGGCATGACATTTACGTTAACACTAAACAATAGCGATAGTGAGTAGTTACTTACACAGACCTTGAACTCCACATTCTATTGAAGCGCTAGAACTAAAAAACCGCCCACAGAGGGCGATTTTGATTCACTTATTGGCGTGTGACTTATTCACTAATCCGTTAACGACTTACTCAGCCAACTGCTTCAACAAAAGCTCTGTCGGGCGAACAATCGCGATAATCGATTCGTCGTAGATTTTCGCCGAATCAGACAGTATCGCTTGATAGGCATTCACGTCTGCTGCTCTTACTTTCTCGCCTGCTTGTGCTTTAGCAATCAAGGTTAACGCCAAGTCTGCGACTTCAACGGTTTTCTCTGCAACCACCACGGTATCGACCGAAGACACGTTACCAGCGAAGACAGTTTCCGCCGCTAGTGCAGCTGATTTTGCTTGCTGATAATGCTCTGCAAGTTGCTCTAGCGCCTGTTGATTGCCTGTCGCCACTTCATTGACCAAGTCTTGCATCTCATACACCGCGTAGCTTTCTACTGGCAAAGCATCCACGAAGCGATTTAGGCGCTCGTATTGGCTGTACAAGGTGCCCTTAGGTTCAGTGGAGTTCCACTTTTCCCAGTTGCGAGCATAGTATTGAGCCGGCTCGGTGTATTTCGCTAGCACGCGCAGGTCGTGAATATCTTGGCCTTTGGCAATGCGCTTCAACAGCATATCAGCATCTGCGTGATGACGTAGCCCTACCGATACTTCCGACCATGTATCCATTGCTTTCATGCGCTTATACATACTGCGTTCGTCTGTCAGTTCTGCATCCGACCAGAAACGTTCTGCAATTGCATAACTGCGAGGCCATAGGTAGTTTTCGACCGTGAGGCTGTCTTTGTTTTCTAGCCACATGGTGATCTCGCCGCCTAAAATCAGCTCTTTTTCTTTGTCGGTTAGCTCCGCGGGGTAGCCTCCGTTTGGCTCAGGGATCACGCTGCCTTCTACATCGCTGCTCGCAATCACTTCGCCTGTGGTTGGCCAGCGCACGTTACCAATTAACTGATAGCTGCCTTCCGCAAACCCATTTGGATTCAAGTTCAGGTTGAATTCGGTATACGACATGAAGTTATCGAAGTGGCCGACAAAGGTTTTACCCGGCACATAATCAAGGATGTAGATCTCTTCACGAGACTTACCGTTGTAATCACTGAACGCGCGGAAAGTACCGTCTTGCGCTTCAATGATAGTCAGTGTTCCCTTACGTGGGCTGCCTTTAGAGCGAGGCTTTTGCCATTGGTAAGTCACAAACTTCTCACCACTGTGCAGCTTATCGTCAACCGTGATGCCACTTGGCATTGGATCATTGCGATAGTGGTAACTGGTTGGCTGAGGTTGGTCTAGGTAGTAACCCGTAGACAGAATACCTGGGTAGCCCTCTTTCGCCGCACGACCGATACTGTCGTGTCCTTGCCAGCTTTGAATCACGATAGAAGTTGGCAGATCTTTATGCCAAATCTCATCCCAACCCGTCATCTTCTTGCCACGCTCTTCCAGCATCTTTTCAACTTTTACGTTGAGGTAAGACTGTAAGCCGCGCTCGCCATCGATATTGTTCTCTTCGATGAACTGTTGGTGCTTTTCGCTGTTTTTCCATTGCGCATAGTTCGGCTCATCGCCACCAATGTGGAAGTACTCGTCTGGGAACAGTTCTGTCACTTCATCAAACACGTCGCCCAGCATTTCATAGAGCTCTGGGTTAAGTGGGTCCATCAATGGCTCAAATACACCCCAGCCACGTTCTTGTTCGTAGCTTTGACCTTCACCACCCGACATCAAGCGTGGGTAAGCGTGCGCCACAGCAGAAGAGTGTCCCGGCAGTGAAACTTCTGGAATAACACGAATACCAAGATTACGAGCGTATTCCACTAAGTAACGGACTTGGTCTTTGGTGTAGTAGTTACCATCAGCGGTTTCAGACCACAAACGTGGCCAAGATTCCGTTTGAATGCGGATACCTTGATCGTCCCAGAAGTGCCAATGGAACACGTTCATTTTCGCAGAAGCCATCGCATCTAGCTGACGAATCAACACATCAAATTCAATGAAGTGACGCGAGGTATCGTAAGAGACTCCACGCCAACGAAAGCGGGGCTCATCAACAATGGTTACGGCAGGAATATGGTAGCCAGTTGCTGTGGTTTCAACGAGCTGTAAAAGGGTTTCGATGCCGTGAATAGCGCCATATGGGCTTGGTGCGCTCAGCGTGATTTGCTCACCCTGAGTCGTAATTTTGTAAGACTCTACAGAGTCGATGTTCTGTACTTCAGACTTTGGCGCCGCGTCGATATCAATGATCAGGTTCGCTTCGTCTGCGCTATCAACCTGCCAGTTTAGAATCGGCACGCCAGTTTGGCGCTCTAGGCGATCGATAAAGCGTTTCGCGGTGTATTCAACGCGATCAGAGTTAAAGCCTTTGATGTAAACCTTGAAGTTACCGTCGACCTTAACTTGCCCAGCTTGCAGCTCGACTGTTTGTGGATACGGCATTAAATTTAGATCGGTATTCGGAGCCATTGCTAACGCCATTGGGGACACTACTGAACTTGAAATCAATAGAGACAATATAGTTTTTTTCATTATTAGTTTTCCTATATAACGGACGTTCTGTTTTGTTTATCGGAGGCGATTCACAAAACAGAACCTTCAGCCACTGCTGTTGTTTATCGTGAGCTCAAAGCCTATCGTCTGTGAAAAACGAATGAGCTCACAAACTTATGATTAGCTAACCAACTCAACCGCTTCACGAACCAACACCGCGATCTCATCCCACTGTTCGTTCTCGATCATCTTTGGAGAAACCATCCACGTGCCACCGCAACATACGACGCGATCAACGGCTAAGTAATCATTCACGTTGTGTTTGCCGATACCGCCCGTTGGCATTAGTGACACATCAACGTAAGGCGCTAGCAAAGATTTCACCATGTTGATGCCGCCAGACGCTTCTGCTGGGAAAAACTTCAAGAAGTTAAGACCAAGCTCTAGCGCTTGCTCTACTTGGCTTGGGTTGTTTACGCCCGGAACGATTGGCATGCCGATCTCTTGGCAGCGTTTTACGGTGTTTGGGTTCAGGCCCGGAGCCACAATGAACTCACTGCCTGACTCTTTCGCTAAGTCGATCTGTGCTGGCGTTAATACTGTGCCTGCACCGATACACATCTCTGGGTACGCATCGCGCATTGCACGAATCGCGTCTGCTGCCGCGTCTGTACGGAATGTAACTTCAGCAACGGGTAGGCCGTTTTCTACCAACACTTTTGCCAGTGGAATCGCATGTTCCACCTTGTTGATTTGGATAACAGGGATAACTTTGAACTGCATAAGTGTGTTGATCATTTCTTGAGACATAATAAATTCGCTTTGTTTTTCTATTTTTTAATTAAGTGATTCATAGCGCTCACAGGGATGATGGCGCCAGAGTATTGGATAACAATGGAAGCCAGTTGATGGCCAAGTTCGGCTGCGTCGGTGGCGCTCTCGCCAGTAAGACGCGCAGCTAAATAGCCCGCAGCGAATGAATCGCCCGCAGCACAGGTGTCGACCACGTTAGAAACACGAGTCGCTGAGACATAATTCTCAATAATGTTGCCCTGTTCAACTTGAACAATCTTGCATGGCTCGCAGCCACGTTTGATGACGATCTCTTGGCAACCCAAACGAAGGCAGCGTTGTTGAACGCTCTCTGAGTTACCCCAGACAAGCAGGTCGTCGTCTTCGGTAATCAAGGCGATGTCCACCAGCGGCAGTAACTTGGCGTACCAATGTTGAGCTTGTTCAGTGCTCCAAAGTTGCGGGCGATAGTTATTATCAAAAATCACCTTGCCGCCTTGATTTGAGAACACGCTAATCGCTTTGAATAAACGCTCGCGAGAGACATCATCCAAGATCGCGATACTGATACCGCTGATGTAAACCGCGTCGACTTGCTTCTCTGTCAGGGCGATTTCAAGCTTGTTTAAGTTATCGATTTGAAAATAGAACTTTACCGCCGCATCGTTGCGCCAGTAGTGAAAATGTCGCTCACCCGTTTCATCGGTTTCGACCATGTAGAGTCCAGGAAGCTTGTTCGCAATGCGTTCAACGAAATTGGTTTGAATACCTTCGAGCTGCCAGCTATCAATCATATTTTGAGACAGTTCATCGCTACCAAGACCTGTCGCATAGTGCACAGAGAGGTTTTGATGTTGAGTTAAGCGAGAAAGGTAAAGTGCGGTATTAAGTGTGTCACCGCCAAACTTTTTGGTTAATGGAGAGCCGCTGATTTCGACCATACATTCGCCGAAGAAAGCAATATTGAACAGAGAAGATGCAGGCATAGCCGATCCTAAAATAGAGAGATATATGTGGGAGAAGGCCCTGCCACTAAGCAGGGCCTGAATTAAGCAAACCAGTTGTGGAGACTAGGTTTAGCTTGTTTGATTTGCAGGACGTTGAGGTGCCGCTTCTTCTTCAAGTACGCCAGTCTCAGACATTTCCATCTCCATCAGAGCACGCTCGTCATCAAGAATCGCTTTTGCCATTTCAGGTGTTACTTGGTTAGCCGGAGTCACTAGGCTCACAACCACACCTGCCGTTAGAGCAAACAGACATGATGGGATAACTGGGTTGCCCCAGAAGGCTGTGTAGTCAGCGTTTAACATTACTACGAATGAAGCTACAGAAGCACCCGCTAGTGTTGCAAGCGCACCTTGCCAGTTGTAGCGTTTCCAGAATTTACCCAACATACCGCACACAAACATGCCCGACATAACCGTTGAAATCATCTTAGTGATGTAGCCAATGATGTCGTTTGACGTCAGTGCGAACAGTAGTGCGAAGCCAATCACCACAACCAAAGCTAGACGAGAGTAGTTCAACATTGATTCTTTGTTTGGTACGCGGCCTGTGAACATCACGTACACGTCACGCAGTAGGATAGATACACCGGCAATCGCATCTGAGCTTGCACTCGACATGGTTGCAGATAGACCTGCGATAAGAACAATCATGCCTACGCCAACTGGAAGAACCGTTGCAGCTACGTATGGGAACGAGTAGTTCGGGTTATCCAATGATGGGTCGATTGCGTGCGCAGCCATACCAATGATTGCTGGAATAATAGAGAAGAAAAGGTACAACACACCAGAAGCGACAAATGAGCGACGGATAGTTGAAACATCTTTACCAGAGTAGATACGCTGACGGAATGAAGGTGTTGCAAGTACGCCCACACCGATAACCACAGCCAGAGAAACAGCAGGCAGAATGCCCAGTTTATCGATTGCTAAAAAGCTTGTAGCAGCAGGGTCCATCGCAGCGTAAAGGTTATCCATGCCACCAATGTGATCAACAGACATTACCGCCATTAGGATGAAGCCAGCAAAAAGGATGATTGCTTGAATCGTATCGGTCCATACAACTGCTGTGTAACCACCGATAACAACGTAGATAGTGAAAGCTGCAGCAATAATAATTTTCGCAAGGTTAAGGTCGATGTCTGCAATCCACGCTAGGTACATGCCGCCACCTAGAATGTGCGCACCTAACCAACCGATTGACGCGATAAAGATAAGTAGGCCAACCACGTTTTTTACGATTCGGTTAGCGCCAACGTAATAAGCCAGCTCTTCACTCATGGTCATGAAGTTCAGTTTACGAACCGGAGCAAACCAAAGTGCAAGCAATAGGATGCCCACAGCACCGCCAATTCCGTACAGAGCACCTGCCCAGCCATTTGCGTAGCCGAAGCCAACCGCGCCCATACTTGAACCCGTGCCGACCATAGTCGCAACCGTTGTACCAAGTACTAAGAATAATGGCAGGCCACGGCCGCCTAATAAGAAATCTTCGCCAGATTTTTGATTACGCGAGACAAACCAGCCTAACCAAATTAGAAAACATACGTACACGCCGAAGCCTGTAAGAAAAAGTGTGCTGTTCATTTGACACCTCTCAGTGAAATATTGAGTTCATTCTTGAACTTTATTTATGATTCATTCATTTTTATATTTCATATAATTACTTTA
>NZ_JBFROI010000009.1:180214-212429 GCF_041471405.1 Vibrio sp. 10N.261.52.C11 | reverse complement strand
TCGTATCTCGTATCTCGTAGAAGCATAAAAAAGCCCCAACACGAATGTCGAGGCTAAAGTATCTTTATTTATGTTCTAGCTGAGTATCCGCTGCGTGCTACTCTTCGTTGTTTTCAGCAAACTTAGATGGTGACATGCCAAAGTGGTGCTTAAACCTTTGACTGAAATAGGAAGGGTCATTGAACCCCGAATCAAACGCCACATCAGAGATCTTCTCTCCAGCGAGTAAGCGCTCACACGCATGCTCTAGACGTACTTCATTCAAGTGCTCTTTGAAGGTCTTGTTGTAAGCCGATTTAAAGCGTCTCTGTAAGCTTCTCTCAGACATAAACAAATACTTAGCGGCAGTTGCAGTACTGAACTCGGCATCAGCGTAGTTTTCACTCACAAGCTGCGACACTCTGCTCTTCCACTCTTGTTCCGCTGTCAGTTTTTGTTGCTCTGGTGTTGAGGCGGCAAGCTTAATGGTTTCAATCTGTTCAATTGTGCTGGCTTCAAGATTGTCGAGTACTTGATACTCAATTGGCCACGAAAGCTGAACCTTATTTTGAGACTCCGAAACAAAGGCATTAAGCTCACCACCGCTCTGATTCATCAATAGCGGCAGCTTTTCGATGTTAAGGTCGGTCGACTTTCCGGTATTGTCACCCATGCTTGATGCCAGTTTAGGGAAAGGCATCCCATGATCTCGAATGGTCACAACAAGATGCTCCTTAACCTCTTCAACCAGAACCACCATACTCTGCGACTTAAAGTTTCTCTTGATGATGCTCGCAACCAAGCTATTGAAGATAATATCGAGATTAAAATACAGCAACGAGACATATCGTTGTTTTGTTTCGACTTTAATATCCAGTTCAATACCGGCTTTGGTTAAGTCATCCTGCCAAGCTTTGAGTACCACCTCTAAGATTAAAATTATATCGTAACAAACTTGCCCTTCTCCTTGAGGCGTATTACTCAATTGAGCTAAGCCATTTTTCAAGGTTAGAATCGGCGACTTCCCGAGCTCGTCATTCCAATTCGGGAGCATCGCAGCAATATGATTCACTTCAGAAGAGAGTTCATTGGCAGTGTGAGACACAAGCGCATTCTTCACGGATAGCTGCTTTTTAAGCTGTTGATTAGTGGCGAGTAATATCCGGCTTTGGTGCCTCAATTGGTCTGTCTTCAGTGCAACTTGCGCTTTTAAGTGCCGGTTGGCAAAAGTGACATAACGCGAACGCCAAAAGACTAAGATAGTCACAACGCCAATCAGTAATATCAGAGAGCTTGCTGCAGCCCAATTGGTCAGATACCAAGGCTCCGCAATCGAGAAGCTTTGATTGGTTGACACAAAGCGATAATGGGAGTCTTTAACCGGCTTCACTTCAAGTGTGTAATCCCCTGGAAGAAGATGATCGAGCGTTAACAAGCCCCCTTCAAACTCACTCCAAGGTTCATCGTCGCTCAGTCGGTATTCCATCGCAGGTGCGAACGTTGCTGGTAAGATACCTAGCTTAAACCCCATCGATGAACCATAAGGAATCTCATCCAGCTCTGCCGTTTTCCCGCCAAGTGATACCGTTTGTTGGTCGACACTTATCTTACTCAACAAGGCACGGCTATGAGGTGTAGTTGATACCAGTAACTCGTTAGATAACGCGCTGACTACACCATACTTTGAGCCGAAAACAAGCCTCGAAGGTTGGCTATCTTGACTGTAAAAAAGAGCACACGCTCCTGCCGCCAGTTCATTGGTGATCAAACCAAATGGCGAACCTATGTGTTTATGCAGTTGCCCATCCAATCCGTAAAAACTGATGCCTTTCGAAGAGCCTAACCAAACACCATTGTCATCGCTTATCAGGCAGTTGGGGCTAATATTGTCTTCAACAAGAGTGATTTCTTGAATAATAGAGCTGTCATCCGGGATTCGATACACGCCATAACTGCTCGCAAACCACTGCGCTCCATCCTTCGCTTTTTCAATATCGACGACTTTGCCAAACCGTTCGCTGGAACGACTAAAGCTAATTCGTTTATCAATGAACGAGTAGAAGCCATGATCCGTTCCTATATAGATGCGACCTAGTAAGCCTACATTGAGAGCGGTGATCTTCGCAGGCAAGAACTTGTCGACTAACCAGTCAGTGCCATAACTCGTCAGTTTCATGGTTTCGATAGATAGCGAATAGAGGTTTTGCCCAGAGGTCATCCAAAGAACGTTATCGGCTTGAAGCGCAAGGTTTTCAACACGCACTCCCTCAATTGGCCTTGGTAAATCAAGGGCTTCGGGTTGTAGTGTTTCCGTATTTAGACTGATGATACCTTGTTCGGTCGCCAACCAAATGGAAGAGCCAAAGATCTCAAAATCATTAACAGGGTTAGAGTAAACACGAATTGGGTTCTCTTCACTTTCAGAATCAACCAAGTAGAGCCCCATTGAAGACGCGACCCAAGATAACTGGTCACTGACAGGCAGTACTTTATTGATCACCACACTACTCGAATGCATGCCCATTCCAGTTAGGGGTGTTCTCGAGAAGGTTTTGCTGAACAGTGAGAAGTATCGGATACCGTTGTTTGTCGCAACCCACACACCACCAGCATGATCGTTTATCAACGAATATATTTTCTCACCCGGTAACGAGAAGTCTTGACTAGCGGCTTGTTCGAATCGAGTAATTTGTCCCGTAATAAAGTTGTAGCTAATAAGGCCGTGCTCTGTACCAATCCAATACTGGTCCGAAGTTTCGGCCAACGAGAGAACATGCGACCCTTTAACGATGGTCTCTTTGTCTGGGTTCGCGAGATCAACAATCACAGCACCATTTAAAGTACCGATCACTAACTCACGTCGAGCATTCGAAAAATAAACCGTCTCAATATGGTTTTTGTCTGATGCGGTGACATGGGTAAACTCTTGATTCTCTGAAAGGTAAACGCCAGAACTGGTCGCTAGCACCCACTTTGATAGTACCCACTCAGCGTCGTTAATCGCAATGTCACTGCTGTTATTGTATCGGTACAGTTTAAGTAGAGAGTAGGTGTTGAATTCTAAAGATTGAGTGTTGTAGGTATAGAAATTACTGCCGTCAGTAACCCAAATATAATCGCCTGATGCACCGATATTCGCTATTTCAGCGCCGGGACTTAGGCTAAACGCCAATTCGTTGCCAATTCCAGGGTTATGTCGATAGACCTCATTGTCGAAAAATGTCCAAAACTCATCGTTCAGAAAGGCGACTCTTTCCGAAGAAAATTGCAGTAAGCTTCCCTTGCGAGGGAATAGAGTTCGACCATCGTAAAAGAGTACTTTTCCATGCACATCATGAACCCAGAGCCCACCTCCGGCACCTAAATACAAGTTTTTAGCCGCAAGGAAATTCCCTTGCGCTTGAGCGGGCAAAGGATAGAAAACGGAGGGCGAGGTATTTACCGCTAGAACGCTAAATGAAATGCTCATTAACATGAACATTTTGAAGATAATTCGATACAACTCTTAATCCTGAACAGCAACAACACATGAAATTTTGGGTACCACAACGTCTTATCGTTGCTAAACCAAAAACTGAGTTTTTTTGTGCTTATTATTATCTTTCCATTTTAGCGGAAATTAGAAAAGGAGAAAGGAGGTTTGTTATTTGTTAGGAGGTTTTATCTTAGCGGTCACGAAAATGCCGCAAAAAGCGGCATGATTCATAAATTAACGAGAGCAAAGTAGAGTAAAGAATACTCGTTTATGACTTACTTCTCGTCTAAGCAACTTGTATAGCTATCTGTAAGTTGCTGAAGAAAATCGAAATAGCTTCCACTCTTCACTTCAACTGTTGAACCGATAGGGTCAAGCTGACCTTGTTTTGCGTTACTTCCGCGCGTCACTGATTCAATCACAGCAGGAGTGAATTGAGGCTCAGAAAACACACATTGAACGTTTTCACGTACTATCGTTTTCTTAATAGCGATCAGGCTTTTTGCACCCGGCTTACGCTCTGGGCTCACCGTAAAGTGACCTAAGTTATTTAGCTCAAACTCTTGCTCAAAGTAACCATACGCGTCATGAAAAACGTAGTAACCTTTGTCTTTCACGGGTGCAAGTTGCTCTCGAATAGACTGTTGCTTCTCTTTCAATGCAATCAGGAATGAATCGAGATTCTCTTGGTACGCCATTGCGTTGTCTGGGTCAGTTTCAATTAGCTTGTCTGAGATGTATTTCGCGGCAACTTCAACCTGATCGATCCCCAACCAAAAATGCGGGTCATGGCTGCCGTGGTGGTGGCCTTCGTGTGCATCATGGTCATGCTCTTCGTGTCCATAAGCGCGTAAGTTGATGCCAGGGATTTTAGCGATTTCGATAACGTTATCGTTCGACTCAATCACCTTGGTCAGAAACGCTTCTAAGTCTGGACCAAACCAAACAACCATATCTGCACTATGAACTTTTTTGACATCTGATGGTTTGAGCGCATAATCGTGCGGCGAAGCATTGCTGTTCATCAACACTTCCGGTTCACTAACACCTTGCGTTAGTTCTGTCACAATCATTTGAATTGGTTTGAAGCTTGTTAGAATAGTATTGGCACTTGCAACACTTGGCGCTAAAAGCAAAGTAGCAAGTATAAAAGATGAACGTGACATAATCCCTCGATAATAGAAAAGTAGCTTAGGCTTGAGGTAAATGTTACATTATAACATTAGCGAATTGCAAATGAGTTCTATTCATGGATAACTTAATCCAACTAGATTCTGTGAGCGTCGAATTTGACGGTCGAAAAGTTCTAGACAACATCTCTCTAAATTTAGAGCGCGGCAGAATCACCACCCTGATTGGGCCAAACGGTGCAGGAAAGTCGACATTAGTAAAAGTGGTACTGGGTTTACAGACCAAATTTTCAGGCACAATAACAAAAGCTAAAAAACTGAAAATTGGCTATGTACCACAAAAATTAAAGCTCAATGATTCCCTACCGCTCAACGTAGAGCGTTTTCTAAAACTCACTGGCAATTTCAGTCAGCAAGAGATCCTTGAAGCATTGAAGCTTGTTGGTGCTGAACATCTGCAGAAGAGTAACATGCACCAGCTATCTGGCGGAGAAAACCAACGTGTGCTCATTGCTCGTTCATTGCTAAGAAGACCAGATCTACTGGTTCTCGATGAACCGGCTCAAGGCGTCGACGTTCAAGGGCAAATAGACCTGTATGACTTGATTGACACCATTCGCCACCGCTTTGGTTGTGCCGTATTTATGGTTTCACACGATCTGCATTTAGTGATGGCAAAAACAGACGATGTTATCTGTTTACACCACCACATCTGTTGCTCAGGCGCACCTGCAGACATCAAACACCATCCTTCGTATATTGCGCTCTTTGGCACCGCGACCCAAGAGACGCTAGCGTTTTATCATCACCAACACGAACATCACCATCATGATCTCGCAGGCCAGCCTGTCGAAGGCGACGTGCATGAATGTTCAAACCATAAACACGGACACCACTAATGCTTGAGTTTCTTCTTCCCTCTATTTTGGCGGGTTTGGGTATTGCACTAATTGCAGGCCCACTAGGTTCATTCGTGGTGTGGCGTAAGATGGCTTACTTTGGTGACACGCTTGCTCACGCTTCTTTGATGGGCTTAGCACTTGGCTTTCTGTTCAACATTAACTTGTATTTCGCGCTGCTGATTTGTTGTTTGATGCTGGCCGTGTTGCTAGTGACTTTACAAAAACAAAAGCTGGTCGCGACCGATACCCTACTCGGTATTTTGGCGCACAGTGCGCTATCACTTGGTTTGGTTGCTGTCAGTTTCTTAGATAACGTTCGTGTTGACCTAATGAGCTACCTATTTGGTGACTTGCTGGCAGTATCTCCAACGGATTTAGTGTTCATCTATGCGGGTGCTGCTGTGATTGGATTAGTACTTGCTATCTTTTGGCGACCACTACTATCAACGACGGTTAACGAAGATCTCGCGGCGGTTGATGGCATCAACATTGATTTAATGCGTCTGATTCTGATGCTATTGGTCGGTATCGTGATTGCTGTCGGTATGAAGTTTGTTGGTGCGTTAATCATGACATCGCTACTGATTATTCCTGCAGCAACGGCAAGGAAGTTCTCGAGCACACCTGAGCAGATGGCCTTCCTTGCATCAATTATTGGCTCTATCGCTGTATTCGGTGGATTAAGCTTGTCTTGGTTCTATGATACGCCTGCTGGCCCGTCTGTGGTTATCAGTGCGGCAGCAATGTTTATGCTATCTCAAATGGTTAGAAGTCGAGCTTAGCACTTAGCAGTACGATCTCGTATCTCGAAAACATAAAAAAGGCTTGGTCAGTGACCAAGCCTTTTTAATATCGTTTCAATTAACTTCTATCTCAATCGATAAAAGCCAGCTGATTACCAACCCGTGATTTCACGTAGGCCTTTACCGATGTCAGCAAGAGACTTAACAGTCTTAACGCCTGCTGCTTCTAGTGCTGCGAATTTATCTTCAGCAGTACCTTTACCGCCAGAGATGATTGCGCCTGCGTGGCCCATACGCTTGCCCGGAGGAGCAGTAACACCAGCGATGTAAGATACAACTGGCTTAGTTACGTTTGCTTTGATGAACTCAGCCGCTTCTTCTTCCGCAGTACCACCGATTTCACCAATCATTACGATTGCTTCAGTTTCTGGGTCTTCTTGGAAAAGTTTTAGGATATCAATGAAGTTTGAACCTGGGATAGGGTCACCACCGATACCAACACATGTAGACTGACCAAAGCCTTCATCTGTTGTTTGCTTAACTGCTTCGTACGTCAGAGTACCGCTGCGAGATACTATGCCTACTTTACCCTTCTTGTGGATGTGACCAGGCATGATACCAATCTTACACTCGTCTGGAGTGATAAGACCTGGACAGTTAGGACCGATCATGCGAACGCCAGTTTCTTCTAGCTTCACTTTAACGTCGATCATATCTGTTGTAGGGATACCTTCAGTGATCGTTACGATCAGTTCGATACCTGCATCAATCGCTTCTAGGATTGCATCTTTACAGAAAGGAGCTGGTACGTAGATAACTGTTGCTGTTGCGCCAGTTACTTCTACCGCTTCACGTACTGTGTTGAATACTGGAAGGCCTAGGTGAGTTTGACCACCTTTACCAGGTGAAACACCACCAACCATTTGCGTACCGTATGCGATAGCTTGGTCTGAGTGGAATGTACCTTGACCGCCAGTGAAACCCTGACAGATTACTTTAGTGTCTTTGTTAATTAATACAGACATTATTTAGCCTCCGCAGCAGCAACAACTTTCTGAGCAGCATCTGTTAGAGATTCAGCTGCAATGATATCAACATCAGAATTAGCAAGTACTTCGCGACCTAGGTCTGCGTTTGTACCTTCTAGACGAACAACTACAGGAACTGTTACGCCGACTTCTTTGACTGCACCGATAATACCTTCAGCGATCATGTCACAACGAACGATGCCACCGAAAATGTTTACGAGTACTGCTTTAACATTGTCATCAGAAAGGATGATCTTGAATGCTTCAGCTACACGTTCTTTTGTCGCGCCACCGCCTACATCAAGGAAGTTTGCTGGCTTGCCGCCGTGTAGGTTTACGATATCCATCGTACCCATCGCAAGGCCTGCACCGTTAACCATACAGCCAACGTTACCATCTAGTGCTACGTAGTTCAGTTCCCACTGTGCTGCGTGTGCTTCGCGCTCATCTTCTTGAGATGGATCGTGCATTTCACGTAGTTTAGGCTGACGGTACATCGCGTTTGAGTCGATGTTGATCTTGCCGTCTAGACAAAGCAGGTTGCCTTCGCCAGTAATGACAAGCGGGTTGATTTCTAGTAGAGCTAGGTCGTACTGAGAGAACATTTGGCCAAGACCCATGAAGATCTTAACGAACTGTTTGATTTGATCGCCAACTAGACCAAGTTTGAACGCCAGTTCACGGCCTTGGTAAGCTTGAGGGCCTACTAGAGGATCGATCGCTGATTGGTGAATCAACTCTGGAGTTTCTTCAGCGATTTTCTCAATGTCCACACCGCCTTCAGTTGACGCCATGAATACAATTTTACGCGTTGCGCGGTCAACAACAGCACCTAGGTAAAGTTCGTTAGCAATGTTTGATGCTTCTTCAACTAGGATCTTAGTTACAGGCTGACCATTAGCGTCTGTTTGGTAAGTCACTAGGTTTTTACCTAGCCACTTTTGTGCAAACTCTTTAACGCCTTCTTTGGTGTCATGTAGCTCTACGCCGCCCGCTTTACCGCGGCCACCAGCGTGTACTTGACACTTAACGACTTTCTTGGCTGTACTGATACGACCTGCAGCTTCGAAAGCTTCTTGTGCAGTATCACATGCGAAACCTTCTGGTACAGGCAAACCGAATTCTGCAAACAGCTGTTTGGCTTGGTATTCATGCAAATTCATTTTGATATTCCGTTTATTTTCCCTTAAGGGATTATTATTTCCATAACGACACAGTTTCCTGTGTTACGTCTGTAGGGTCTTCTCAAAACAACTGCTGTCCATTTTCTAATGGCTTTACAGTTCAATTGAAGGCCAGACGTTGAGCAGCCTAGCCTTTGAAACTTTTTACGTCTAGCTAACGGGGTTAACTAGACGTTTTAGCGATACTAAACGTCTAATAGCAGACGTGCAGGATCTTCTAGAAGCTCTTTGATGGTCACTAGGAAGCCAACTGATTCACGGCCATCGATTAGACGGTGGTCGTAAGAAAGCGCTAGGTACATCATTGGTAGAATCTCTACCTTGCCATCAACAGCCATTGGACGGTCTTGGATTTTGTGCATACCCAAAATTGCCGCTTGAGGCGGGTTGATGATTGGCGTAGACATTAGAGAACCAAATACACCACCGTTTGTGATAGTGAAGTTGCCGCCCATCAGTTCATCAACCGTTAGCTTGCCGTCACGACCTTTGATTGCTAGCTCTTTGATGCCTTTTTCGATATCAGCGAAACCTAGTGTGTCACAGTCTTTGAGTACTGGAGTCACTAGACCACGTGGCGTAGATACCGCCATGCTGATGTCGAAGTAGTTGTGGTAAACGATATCTGTACCATCAATAGAAGCGTTCACTTCTGGGAAACGCTTCAGTGCTTCTGTTACTGCTTTCACGTAGAAAGACATGAAGCCAAGACGCGTATCGTGACGTTTCTCGAATTGGTCTTTGTACTGCTTACGAAGGTCCATGATTGGCTTCATGTTCACTTCGTTGAAAGTAGTCAGCATTGCTGTGCTGTTTTTCGCTTCTAGAAGACGGTTTGCAACTGTCTTACGCAGGCGAGTCATAGGCACGCGTTTTTGGCTGCGAGCCGCTGCTGGCGCTTCAACTGCTGGTGCAGATGCTGCTGCCGGAGCCGCTTTCGCTGCTGCTAGGTGTGCGTCGATGTCTTCACGAGTAATACGACCACCAACACCAGTGCCTTTAACGTCAGCTGGTTGTAGGTTGTGCTCAGCAAGCAGGCGACGAACAGCTGGGCTTAGTGCGTCGTTGTTCTCTTCTGTTAGCGCAGCTTTATGGCGCTTATCAGGAGATGCTTCTGTATCTTCAGTGGTGTCTTTCGTTGGTTCACCAGCGACAGCACCCGGCTTGATTTTAGCCAAAAGCTGCTTAGAAAGTACCGTAGCACCCTCTTCTTCGATGATAGCTTCCAGAACACCCGCTTCAGGAGCCGGTACTTCTAGAACTACTTTATCTGTTTCGATATCTACAATGACTTCATCACGTGCAACCGCTTCGCCCGGTTTTTTGTGCCAAGTAGCAACTGTTGCATCAGCCACAGATTCAGGTAAATCTGGAACCAGAATTTCAATTGTCATGTGCGTATTTTCCTTTTACTTCTAGTTCTTAAGTAGGGTCAAAGCGTCGTCAACTAACGCTTTTTGTTGTTTCAAGTGTACTGACATATAGCCAACAGCTGGTGATGCTGATGCAGGACGACCTGCGTATTGAATATCAGCACCTACTGGGATAGCAGCTCGGAAATTATGTTGGCTACTGTACCAAGCACCTTGGTTTTGTGGCTCTTCTTGACACCAAACGTAATCGACTACATTTGTGTATTGTGCGATGGCAGCTCTCACGTCCTCATAAGGGAAAGGGTAAAGTTGCTCAATACGTACAATAGCGACATCGTCTTGCTCGTTCTTACGTCTTTGGTCAAGCAGGTCAAAGTAAACCTTACCTGAACAGAACACGACGCGTTTTACGTTCTCAGGAGCCAGATCATCAATTTCTGCGATAGCTGGTTGGAACGTGCCTTCTGCCAAATCTTCAAGAGAAGAAGTACACAGAGGGTGACGAAGCAATGACTTAGGTGACATTACAATCAGTGGACGACGCATTGGTCGAACAACCTGACGGCGAATCATGTGGTAAACCTGTGCCGGTGTTGAAGGAACAACAACCTGCATGTTTTGTTCAGCACATAACTGAAGGTAACGCTCAAGACGTGCAGAAGAGTGCTCTGGGCCTTGGCCTTCATAACCGTGAGGAAGCAGCATAGTTAGACCACATAGACGTGCCCACTTTTGCTCACCTGATGAAATGAATTGGTCGATAACAACTTGTGCACCGTTTGCGAAGTCACCAAATTGAGCTTCCCAAAGGGTTAGACCGCTTGGCTCTGCTGTCGCGTAACCATACTCAAATGCGAGTACCGCTTCTTCAGATAACACAGAGTCAAACACTTGGAATGGCCCTTGTTTATCATGAATGTTCGCAAGAGGAACATACGTGCTTGCATCTGATTGATTGTGCAGTACTGAATGACGGTGGAAGAACGTACCACGACCTGAATCTTGGCCTGAGATACGAATACGCTTACCGTCGTCAACAAGTGTTGCGTATGCCAGAGTTTCAGCCATACCCCAATCGACTTGTTTCTCACCATTCACCATGGCAGTACGATCGTTGTACAGTTTATTTACTCGGCTTTGCAGCTTGTGGCTGTCCGGGTATTGACAAAGTTTGGTACCAAGCTCTTTCAGGCGCTCGATATCAATCTTGTTATCCCACTCGATGTTCCAGTCGTGACCTAGGTAAGGAGACCAGTCTACTGAGTGAAGTGCCATTGGACGCCACTCTTTAACCACAACTTCACCGTGATCAAGTGCATCACGATATTCGTTAACTAGCTGAGTTGCTGTATCAATACCAAACTCACCGCGCTCCATTAGCACGTCAGCGTAAAGCTTACGTGGTGTTGGGTGCTTCTTGATTTTTTGGTACATCAAAGGCTGTGTTGCATTCGGCTCATCGGCTTCATTGTGACCGTGGCGACGGTAACAAACCAAATCAATAACAACATCACGCTTAAACGTATTACGGTAATCCAATGCAAGACGCGCAACAAACGCAACCGCTTCTGGATCATCAGAGTTAACGTGGAAAATCGGAGCCTGAACCATCTTCGCGATATCGGTACAGTACATCGTAGAGCGTGTATCGCGAGGGTTAGACGTTGTAAAACCAACTTGGTTGTTTACAACGATACGAACTGTACCACCTACACAGAAACCACGAGCTTGAGACATGTTAAACGTCTCTTGTACTACACCCTGACCAGCGATAGCTGAGTCACCGTGGATAGTAATTGGAAGTACACGGCTACCATCATTATCACCAAGGCGATCTTGACGTGCACGTACTGAACCGATAACTACCGGGTTTACGATTTCTAAGTGAGATGGGTTAAATGCTAGTGCTAAGTGAACGTTGCCGCCTGGCGTTGCGAAGTCCGCAGAGAAGCCTTGGTGGTATTTCACATCACCAGTACCCCACGTGTCATCGTGCTTGCCCGCAAACTCGTCAAACAGGTCTTGTGGCTTTTTACCAAGCACGTTGACCAACATGTTTAGACGACCACGGTGAGCCATACCAACAACAACTTCACGCATGCCTTGTCCGCCAGCATGACGAATAATTTCTTTCGTCATTGGGATAAGAGCATCACCACCTTCCAACGAGAAGCGTTTTGCGCCTGGGAATTTCGCACCAAGATAGCGCTCAAGACCTTCAGCAGCAGTTAGCTCTTCTAGGAAAGCTTGCTTTTCTTCTTTGTTGAAAGAGGGTTGACCAGATACAGACTCTAAACGTTGTTGGATCCAACGCTTTTGCTCTGTATTTGTCATGTGCATGTATTCAGCACCAATAGAGCCACAATACGTTTGCTTTAGAGATTTGTAGAGATCTTTAAGCACCATCGTCTCTTGGCCAATGGCGTAAGAGCCGACGTTGAACGTCTCATTGAGGTCATCTTCGGTAAGAGTGTGGAAAGAAGGGTCCAGTTCATCAACTGTCGCTCTTTTCCATAAACCTAGGGGGTCTAGATTTGCTGCTTGATGCCCTCGGAATCGATAGGCATTAATAAGTTGCAGAACCTTTACTTGTTTCGCATCGACATCTGGATCACTAACTTGGACACTGTAATGCTTTGTTTCTTGAGCGAGTCGACGGAAGTATTCACGAACACGAGAGTGTGGTTGTTCCACTGTCTCTGAAGCTTGCACAGGCAGTTCTTCAAAAACACTTCTCCATTCGTCACTTACCGAATCTGGGTCACTTAGATACAGTTCATAGAGTTCTTCTACGTACGTTGCATTGGCGCCAGCCAAGTGTGAAGACTCGAGCCATGCCTTCATCACGCCGTTGTGCATATTTTCCCTTAACCAGTAGTTTTCACGTTTGCTGCGGTCTATGCCGAGCTATTAAAAGGCCGCCCCAAAACTTCTAGGGCGGCAATTTTTATATAACTTAAACCGAACGATTCACTAGCATGGTCTTGATGTGACCAATAGCTTTCGTCGGATTTAATCCCTTAGGACAAACACTTACACAATTCATGATGCCATGGCAACGAAAAACGCTAAATGCATCATCAAGATCGGACAAACGTTCGTCTGTCGCTGTATCTCGGCTATCAATTAGCCAACGGTACGCTGCAAGCAGGCCTGCTGGTCCGATGAATTTGTCAGGGTTCCACCAGAATGATGGGCATGACGTTGTACAACATGCACACATGATACATTCGTACAATCCATCTAAATGAGCACGCTCATCAGGGCTTTGTAAGTTTTCACGAGCCGGTGGCACATTGCCATCAGACACTAAGAATGGCTTCACTTTTTCGTAGTTATCGTAGAACTGAGTCATGTCTACAATCAGGTCACGAACAACGGGTAAGCCAGGCAGTGGGCGAATCACAATCTTGTCTTGGCCCGAAAGCGCAGACAATGGCGTGATACACGCTAGGCCATTTTTACCGTTCATGTTCAAACCATCCGAGCCACATACACCTTCACGGCATGAGCGACGGAATGAGATTGTTGGATCTTGCTCTTTCAACAGAATAAGCGCATCCAAAAGCATCATGTCTGAACCTTCATCCACTTCTAGAGTGTATTCCTTCATATAAGGTTTCTGGTCGACATCTGGATTGTAACGATATAAAGAGAAATTCAGTTTCATGGTCATATCTCCTTAGTACGTACGTGCTTTTGGTGGGAACGCTTCACGATGGATAGGTTCCATGTTTACACCACGCTTAGTCATGCTCTCTGACTCTGGGTTGTAAAGTGAGTGGCATAGCCATTGCTCATCATCACGGTCAGGGAAATCGAATCGAGCGTGTGCGCCACGGCTCTCTGTACGGAAATTTGCAGCAACAGCCGTTGCGAATGCCGTTTCCATCAAGTTTTCAAGCTCTAGACACTCGATACGTTGAGTGTTGAACTCTGTAGACTTATCAGATAGGTGTGCATTTTTCAGACGCTCGCGAATCGCTTTTAGCTCTTCTAGGCCTTCAGCCATTGCTTTGCCTTCACGGAATACTGAGAAGTTGTTCTGCATACATTGCTGAAGATCTTTACGGATTTGCGCTGGATCTTCGCCGTCTGTGCTGTTTTCCCAACGGTTGTAACGCTCTAGTGAACGCTCAATGTCAGCTTCAGTTGCAGGTTTCGCTTCGTCTTGCTTCTTCAGTGTCTCACCTAGGTGTAGACCTGTCGCACGACCAAATACCACCAAATCAAGCAGTGAGTTACCACCTAGACGGTTGGCACCATGTACTGATACTGATGCGATTTCACCACAAGCAAAGAGACCTTGGATTTCAACATCGCTGCCGTCTTCGGTTTGCTTAATAGCTTGACCAGAAACTTGTGTTGGAACACCACCCATCATGTAGTGACATGTCGGGATTACTGGGATTGGCTCTTTCACTGGATCAACGTGAGCAAAGGTACGAGAAAGTTCACATACACCAGGAAGACGAGATTCAAGCGTCTCTTTACCTAAGTGATCAAGCTTAAGCTTAATATGTGGACCCCAAGGGCCATCGCAACCACGACCTTCACGAATTTCAACCATCATTGAACGAGCAACAACATCACGACCCGCTAAGTCTTTAGCGTTTGGTGCGTAACGTTCCATGAAGCGTTCGCCGTCTTTATTGAGAAGGTAACCACCTTCACCACGACAACCTTCCGTTACCAATACACCTGCACCAGCGATACCCGTTGGGTGGAACTGCCACATTTCGATGTCTTGCATAGGAACGCCAGCACGAATCGCCATACCAACACCGTCACCAGTATTAATATGTGCATTGGTTGTTGATGCGTAGATACGACCAGCACCTCCGGTAGCAAGGATTGTTGCCTTCGCTTTGAAGTAGCAAACCTCACCGGTTTCCATGCAAAGCGCAGTAGTACCTAAGATTGCACCATCTTCGTTCTTAACAAGATCCAGTGCATACCACTCAGAGAAAACAGTCGTTTTGTGTTTAATGTTTTGTTGGTAAAGCGTGTGAAGCAGAGCGTGACCAGTACGGTCGGCTGCAGCTGCGGTACGAGCCGCTTGCTCACCACCAAAGTTTTTAGATTGACCACCGAAAGGACGCTGGTAAATAGTACCGTTCTCAAAACGAGAGAAAGGTAGGCCCATTTTTTCGAGTTCGATTACCGACTCAGGACCGTTTTTACACATGTATTCGATAGCGTCTTGATCACCGATGTAATCAGAACCTTTTACTGTGTCATACATATGTTGTTCCCAATGGTCTTCATGCGCGTTACCAAGAGCAACAGTGATGCCGCCTTGCGCTGAAACCGTATGAGAACGAGTAGGGAAAACTTTAGAAAGCAATGCACAAGAAAGGCCTTGCTCAGAAATTTGCAGTGCGGCACGCATACCTGCACCACCAGCGCCGATAACTACGGCATCAAACTCACGAACAGGAATAGTCACTTACGCACCCCACAAAATAAACAGACCAGAGAAGAAATATCCAAGAAGAACTGCAACAACACCGACTTGAAGACCAACACGCAGTTTTGCGCATTTGATGTAGTCAGTTAGTACTTGCCATAGGCCGATCCACGCGTGAACCAAAACAGAAGTAAGCGCTAACATGGTGAAGACTTTAGTGAAGGTTCCACCAAAGAATTGCGTCCAAGATGCGTAAGAGATATCACCAGAGAAAGCACAGAAGCTAACTAGGTAGATAGTGTAAAGCGTCATAATGATGGCAGTTGCACGAATCAATAGATAATCGTGGACACCATTACGACCAAAAGTAGAAACGTTGTTTACCATACTAAGATCCCCGCTAGTAGAGACAATACCGCTGTTGCTGCGAATGCAACCTTAGCGCTCTTAGCGCCAGATTCCAGCTCTTCAAAGTGACCAAGGTCCATAAGAAGGTGACGAATACCACCAGCAATGTGGTAAGCCAAAGCGGTTAAAATGCCCCACAGAATAAACTTCACGAAGAAACCATCGACAATGTCGCTAGCTTCGGCAAAGCCTACTGGGGATGAGAGGGAAATGGATAGTAACCAAAGCAGAATTCCAATCGCGACAAAAGTTATCACCCCAGACACACGGTGTAGGATGGAAGCTATTGCTGTGATTGGAAAGTGGATGGTCTGTAAATCTAAATTAACAGGTCTTGTCTTTCTTTCTTTCACGGGCTTGCTCACTCAGCTCCATTGAGCATTATGGTCATTAAATAACCTTATGATATTGTTATGGACAAAATTTGATTGTAAACCTTCAAAATTTAACATTAACTTAACAAATAACTGAAGTTGAGCCTTAGATAATTGTAAAATAATTGTTAACTGCTCGATTAAGAAAGACACCTCACATTTCTTCTTAGCCTTGCATTTATAAGGTTTTAACCAAACTTTTCAGCGTCACTATACGACTGGCAACATTCTAATACAATTGATGTAACAAATAATGCTACACAGACCAGATTTTTAACGAATTTAATGTAAAAAACACTAACAAGTGCACACAAAGCTTCAGAAAAATTGACTTTCCCACGTAAGACCAGTAAAAAAATGGCACATAAACATCCTGGACGGATTAAATAATAAACAAAGGAGATTGTTATGGCGGATAAGAAAGCTACCCTTCACATTGAAGGTCAAGCGCCAATCGAGCTGCCGATTACAGAAGGTGTACTTGGTACTCCAGTGATCGATGTTCGTACACTAGGTTCTAATGGTTTTTTCACTTTTGACCCTGGTTTTCTTGCCACTGCATCCTGTGAGTCTCAAATCACTTTTATTGACGGTGGAAAAGGCATTCTTTTACATCGTGGTTATCCAATCGACCAACTTGCCAATAACGCTGATTACTTAGAAGTATGTTACATACTTCTTTACGGTGAAGCCCCATCTCGAGCTGAGTACGAAAAGTTCAAGACTACCGTGACACGTCACACTATGGTGCACGAGCAAATCGCTAGTTTCTTCCACGGCTTCCGTCGTGACGCTCACCCTATGGCTGTAATGTGTGGTGTTGTAGGCGCTCTAGCGGCGTTCTACCACGACTCACTTGATGTCAACAACGATACACACCGTGAAATTGCGGCATACCGCCTGATTTCAAAAATGCCAACACTGGCTGCAATGTGTTACAAATATTCAATCGGTCAGCCGTTTATCTACCCACGTAACGACCTAGGCTACGCAGAAAACTTCTTACACATGATGTTTGCAAACCCATGTGAAGAGTATGAAGTGAACCCTATCGTTGCTCGTGCAATGGATAAGATTTTCACTCTACATGCTGACCACGAACAGAACGCTTCTACGTCTACAGTGCGTCTTGCTGGTTCATCTGGTGCTAACCCGTTTGCGTGTATCGCAGCAGGTATCGCATCACTTTGGGGCCCAGCTCACGGCGGTGCAAACGAAGCTTGTCTGCGCATGCTTGAAGAGATCGGTAGCGTAGATAACATTGAAGAATACGTTGCGAAAGCAAAAGACAAAGATGACCCATTCCGTTTGATGGGCTTCGGTCACCGTGTTTACAAGAACTACGACCCACGTGCAACAGTAATGCGCGAAGCGTGTCACGAAGTGCTTAAAGAGCTAAACATCCAAGATCCACTACTAGACGTAGCGATGGAACTTGAGCGTATCGCTCTTTCTGATGAGTACTTTGTTTCTAAGAAGCTATACCCGAACGTAGATTTCTACTCAGGTATCATTCTGAAAGCAATCGGTATTCCAGTATCTATGTTTACAGTAATCTTCGCGATGTCTCGTACCATCGGTTGGATTGCTCACTGGAACGAAATGCACAGCGATCCGACGAACCGTATCGGTCGTCCTCGTCAGCTATATACTGGTGAAGAACAACGTGACTTTAAAGCACTTCACGAACGTGAATAGTTGCTATAAATCATAATGTTAAAAGGGGTTGATGTGAGAACATCAACCCCTTTTCTTTTGTACGCTCTCAACCCCGTCATCCTCAAGAATGCGAAGTGAACGAATAAAATAATATCGTCATCCCCAAGAACGAGGGACGAATGAGTTGGGGATCTCCTTAAGCGAGCAGATAAACTATACAGGTTACCTGCTCAATTCTAGAGAACGACGCATACACTCGACTCGTACCCCTTATCTCGCATCTGCTCTTAAACTGGGTTATCGATATCGATAAACTCAACATCCAAGCAGTGCTCTTTTGCTAACCACTCACCTAGTGCCTTCACGCCGTAGCGTTCTGTCGCATGGTGACCTGCAGCAAAATAATGGATGTCTTGCTCGCGGGCCGAGTAAGTTGTGCGCTCAGAAATTTCACCAGAAATAAAAGCATCAATGCCTTGAGAAGCCGCTAGCTCAATGTAGTCTTGACCACCACCAGTACACCAACCTACCGTTTCAATCATTTTATCTGCGTTTTCAGGAGCAATATGTAGCGGCTTACGATTCAGTACTTGATCAATTTTTGCCGCAAACTCAGCACCGGTCATCGGTGTCTTTAATCTACCAAACATAGCAACCGATTGTGGGTGCCCTTCCAAGCCACCTTCTACTTCAATATCAAGCAGTTCAGCGAGTTTGGCGTTGTTACCAAGTTCAGGATGGATATCGAGAGGTAAGTGATAACCCAAAAGGTTGATGTCATTTTTAATTAGGGTACGAATACGCTTGCCCTTCATGCCACGAATCGCTTCTGACTCGCCTTTCCAGAAAAAGCCGTGATGGACTAACAAAGCGTCTGCGTTCAGTTCTACCGCTTTATCAATCAAGGCTTGAGAAGCTGTTACACCAGTAACGATTCGCTTCACTTCTGTCGCGCCTTCAACTTGAAGACCATTAGGACAGTAATCTTTAATCTGCTGTGGCTGCAGTTTTTCGTTAAGTAGCTTTTCTAATTGTAAGTTATTCATTTTTATTTCCAGCTTACCTTTATAATAACGTCGTTATATCAATTTACGGGTAGAATGTCGAAAGCCCTTCCACTCTGTTTCTAGAGAACAGATGCCTGAAGTTTACGAGGAACCGATGACTGAACTGCAACGCTTTTATCAATGGGTGATTAGCTCACCACCGCTACTAGAAATCAAGCCGCCCATTTCTGATCTCAGTGTATTCTCAAACCACCAAGCACTCGACGAGTCGCATACTTATGATGGAAACCCTAGATTAGGCTTCCTCTACCAACACTTATGTGAACAAGTCATCATGACTTCGGATAATTATTCAATCAAGTACGATGAGATTCAGATTAATGTTGAGGGACGAACACTTGGCGCAATCGACTTTATCCTGGAAGACACGAGCAGGCAAAAATTAGAACACTGGGAAGTGGCAATTAAGTTCTACCTACTTCATGAACAAACATGGTTTGGACCCAACTCTCACGACCAATTGGATAAGAAACTCGACAGGATGCTCAGCCACCAACTCGAAATGTCCTCTTCTGCCGCCTTTGTTGAGCAATATCCAGAAATCGATGTCGACTCAAAACACTTACTGATGCAAGGTCGTCTATATACCAACCCTTTCTTAGAGCAAAACATACCGACAAAATGCTTGGGCTATGACATTAACCCAAGCCAAGTAAACGGCTTTTGGTGCTATCAAGATCAGGCTCATTTAATCAGTGAACCACTGTATCCACTCACCAAAGAGCAATGGGCAGCAGGGACGGATGATTTCAGCAGTCAGCCGATCACCGAGTTCGGTGATCGCTTCGTCCATGGGCAAACAAAGTCGGGGCAATTCTGGTTTGTGATGCCACAAAGTTGGCCACACGGTTAGTCGTCTGAGCTAACTCATTTACCTTTTCCCGCTTATACGTAACTAACACAAACAAAAAGGGTTGATGCTTTCACATCAACCCTTCTTCTATTTACTTAGCAACTCTAGTAATCGAGATTCGATTATAGGCCAGCGGCTGCAAATACTTGGTTAACAATCTCTTGAGCTTCTGCTTCGATTGCTTTCAGGTGCTCTTCACCCTTAAAGCTTTCACAGTAGATCTTGTAGATGTCTTCAGTGCCTGATGGACGCGCAGCAAACCAGCCGTTCTCAGTTGTCACTTTCAAGCCACCAATCGCAGCACCGTTACCTGGAGCGTGTGTTAAGCGTGCAGTAATTGCATCACCAGCCAACGTCTCAGCAGAAACCATCTCTGGAGATAGTTTCTTCAGCACGTCTTTCTGTGCACCATTTGCTACCGCTTGAATACGGTTGTACTTAGATTCACCGTGTTTAGCGGCAAGTTCTTCGTAGTATTCTTGTGGGTTCTTACCTGTCACTGCTGTGATCTCAGCCGCAAGCAAGCAAAGAATCAGGCCGTCTTTATCTGTTGACCAAGGCGTACCGTCTTTACGTAGGAAAGAAGCACCTGCGCTCTCTTCGCCACCAAAACCAAACTGGCCGTTGTATAAGCCATCAACGAACCATTTGAAACCAACTGGCACTTCACAAAGTTCGCGACCTAAGTCAGAAACTACGCGATCGATTAATGCACTTGATACTAGTGTCTTACCAACAGCAACGTCTTTACCCCAACCTTCACGGTTACGGTATAGGTAATCAATACAAACCGCTAAGAAGTGGTTTGGATTCATCAAACCTTTAGGTGTCACGATACCGTGGCGATCGTAATCTGGGTCGTTACCAAATGCTAGAGCGTACTCGTCTTTAAGCGCCAGTAAGCCTGCCATTGCGTATGGAGAAGAACAGTCCATACGAACTACGCCATCTTTATCTAGAGACATGAATTGGAATGAAGGGTCAACCGCTTCACTTACCAGAGTAAGATCTAGATTGTACGCTTTACCAATTTGACGCCAGTAATCAATACCGCTGCCACCCAGTGGATCAACACCAATCTTGATGTTTGCTTTCTGGATCGCTTCCATATCCACGACGTTAACCAAATCAGCGACGTATGGCGCGACTAGGTCAACTTCTTTTACTAGCTCAGACTGTTTAGCCTGTGCGATAGGCGTACGCTTAACACCTTGCATTTGCTCAGCAATGATCACGTTCGCACGGTCTTCAATCGCTTGAGTCAGTTCAGCTTCAGCTGGGCCACCGTGTGTCGGGTTGTATTTAATACCGCCGTCTTGAGGTGGGTTATGTGAAGGCGTGATAACAATGCCGTCGGCTTTTTTGTCATTCACTAGGTTGTGCGTAAGAATCGCGTGCGAGATACCAGGTGTTGGAGTAAAGCCGTTGTTTTCTTGAATAATAACTTCAACACCGTTCGCTACAAGCACTTCGATAACCGTAGAGAACGCAGGCTCAGATAGAGCGTGAGTATCTTTACCTAAGAAAAGAGGGCCAGTTGTACCTTGCTCGGCACGAACTTCAGCAACCGCTTGTGCAATTGCTAGAATGTGGTTTTCGTTAAATGTTGATTTGTCTGCTGTACCGCGGTGACCTGAAGTACCGAAAAGTACTTTATGATCTGGGTTCGTAGCATCCGGTTGCTGTAAGAAATAGTTAGCAACTAAAGCCGGGATATTATGAAGATCTTCCTGCTGAGCTTTCTGCCCAGCACGAGGGTGCATAGCCATTTTTCGACATCCTTATATATAAAATTTTAAAACAAAAAAACCTCATAATATCTTCTTATCCATGGATATTATGAGGTTTAAATCAGATTTCGTTAAATTGAACCTGTTACTTTTTCTATCAATTCTGCTTGGAAATTCATGCGGCTCATAAGCTGCTCAACCATCTGTCTTTTTCGGCTTGTATTGTTATTAGTAATAACCCAAAAAGGACTTTGTGGAATAGCTTTAGGCTTAGTCGTGTTGCCGTTTGCTAGCAACGTCGCTTCGTTATCTGCAAAGTAAACGCGCTTACGGCCTTTTACTTGAGTTACTTCTGAAAAGCTTAAAGGGTCGATTTTATGCAGTGTTGATAACACAAGCATGAAACGATCAATGGCTTTCTTTAGTGATGCAAACTCATCTGATATTAGTAGTGAGCGCATTTCTTTAACGCCATCGAACTTCTCTGGAGTAAAGCCTACCTCTTTGCTAACAACGATACCTTTTGGCTCAACGATCTCTTCGATCGGAGCCATGCCTTGGCTATCAACCTGTAACAAGCGGCGCAGAATATCTGAAGCGCTTTCGCCAATACGTTCTGTCTGACCCGCAATAAAACGGTATAGGTCCTCATCAACCTCAATTGTTTTCATTCGCTTTTCACAATCTCAATGTTTAAACTCTGGGGGATTATAGCGAGATCCGCGCGGATACTCTACGTCAAACCCACCATGAATAAGATAAAAATGTCAGTACAGCTCAACTATAAAATTGAAGGTGAGGGTCACACCATTGTTTTGATCCATGGATTATTCGGTAATCTGGACAACCTTGGCTTGCTCGCTAGGGATCTAAAAGCCGATCATCAGGTACTTAGTATCGATCTCCGCAACCACGGTCAATCCTTCCATAGTGACACTCATAACTACCAAGCGATGGCGCAAGATGTCTCTCAACTGTTGAAAGATCTCGAGTTAGACGACGTCACTGTCATTGGTCACTCGATGGGTGGCAAGGTTGCCATGGCACTCACCCAACACCTAGAGCTACGTAAACTGATCGTACTGGACATGGCACCGGTCGCTTACACCCAAAGTCGCCATGATAACGTATTCGCAGGCCTTCAAGCCGTGATCGAAGAAAAACCAGAATCTCGCTCTGAAGCACTTAAAGTACTCGCAAAACATATTGAAATCGACGGGGTTCGCCAGTTCTTAACGAAATCACTGTTCAAGTCAGAACAAGGCATTATGGAGTGGCGCTTTAACGTCGCGTCACTACTTGCAAACTACGCTCACATCATTGGCTGGGAACCGATCGACAAAACCTCGGTCAAAACCTTGCTAATAAAAGGTGGGGATTCTGACTACCTCACGGCTGAGCACCAAACTGCAGTTCAGCAGCAATTTTCTAACGCAAAGGCGCACGTCATTGCCAATACGGGTCACTGGCTACACGCAGAAAAGCCAGCTGAAGTACTCAGAGCAATACGAAAATTCATCGCTTAAGCGCGCTTTTTCATGCAGATAAATGAGAGCTGAGTAATCACTGCAGATTAACTTTATCTCGCAACAGTGATATAGTGCGCCCAAGCAAAATTGGTATATAAGGTTCCCATGCTTTACGACTACATGAACATCATTGAATCTGTTGGTTTAGATCTCCTGTTTGCCGCGATTTTCTTTTTAATCGGTATGGCAATTAAGGACGTTCTCAAGCAGGGAAATGTTCCTCCATTTGGTCGTCGCATCGTATGGTTAGTACTTTTCCTTGGCTGTGCGGGTTTTATCGCCAAAGGGATAATCCAACTAAGCTGGGAAGGAACTGGGATCTAACGATTCTCTTCCGAACTTTATTACACCGACAACAGACAAAATGAAAGGTAATGATTCTATGGCAAGTGTAGGTCTCTTCTTTGGTAGCGATACAGGTAACACTGAAGCTGTTGCTAAGATGATTCAAAAGCAATTGAGCAAACAGCTCGTTCACGTTCAAGACATTGCAAAAAGCAGCAAAGAAGATATCGATAACTTCGATCTACTGCTGCTTGGTATCCCTACGTGGTACTACGGCGAAGCACAATGTGATTGGGATGACTTTTTCCCAGAGCTAGAAGCTATTGATTTCTCAACTAAGCTTGTTGCTATCTTTGGTTGTGGCGACCAAGAAGATTACGCAGAATACTTCTGTGATGCTATGGGTACTATCCGTGACATCGTTGAAGCGAAAGGCGGTACTATCCTAGGTCACACATCAACTGAAGGCTACGAATTCGAAGCATCGAAAGGTTTAGTTGAAGGCGATGACAGCCAATTCGTTGGTCTATGTATCGATGAAGACCGTCAACCTGAGCTAACTGATGAGCGCGTATCTAACTGGGTTAAACAAATCCACGAAGAGATGTGCCTAGCAGAGCTAGAAGACTAATTCTCTAGTGGTTGTTAATTGTTACAGTTAATAACCATTATGTAGATATGAAAAAACCTCCTTATAGGAGGTTTTTTGCTATTTAAAATCTATTAATTAGCACTCAGCCTCTAATGCTTCATCATCATCTCTAAATTGCGGCTTCTTTCTTACATAGAGGGTGCGTTGAATTTCTGAAACCACATTACCCTGCTTATCTTTCACGTGAATAATAAATTCGGGGAAACACTTTTCACCGAGTTGCGTCTGACGATAGATATCGTCAAGCTGCCCTTGCCTTATCTCAAAATCTGCATACAAGTCCGATTGCCCCGGCTTGATGAAGTTAATGCTCGCTTCTTTATCCCAAACATAATATCGTTCACCTAAAATTCCCATTAACATCAATGAGTAAACGGGATCGGTAAGAGAAAAGATACTGCCGCCATATTGAGTACGATTGGCGTTCTTATTCCACCAGCGTAGCTTAAGTACTGTCTTAACAACCCTAAAGTCAGTGCTAATGTGGGCTATTCGAATACCCGCTCCCCAAAAGGGAGGCCAAATATTAAGAGCAAATTTTACAATGTTGGGTTTATATATTTTTGCGAGTTGCTTATTCATAACAACATTCCATGTTCATATCAGAAACACCGTCACCTTGACTGGTCGTACCTCCACTATAAGTGAGATACTTCCAATTTACAAAACAGATTGTGATGTCAGTAAGTAACCCTTTGAAGTTCGTGGTTTATTGTTATGCCTGACTAAACTATAATGGTATTAATATTGAATTCTGTTAATTGCTGCAGATCATCAACAGGAAAGTATATGTCAGACAATAATCAAGCGCTAAAAGATGCAGGTCTTAAAGTGACCCTTCCACGGCTCAAAATTTTAGAAGTATTACAACAGCCAGACTGCCAACATATTAGTGCTGAAGATTTATATAAGAAGCTGATCGACCTAGGTGAAGAAATCGGTCTTGCAACCGTTTATCGAGTACTTAACCAATTCGATGACGCTGGCATTGTAACTCGTCACCACTTCGAAGGCGGCAAGTCTGTATTTGAACTTTCTACACAGCACCACCACGACCACCTTGTATGTTTAGATTGTGGCGAAGTGATCGAATTCTCTGATGACATCATCGAAGAAAGACAGAAAGAGATTGCTCAGCGTTACAACGTGCAACTAACAAACCACAGTTTGTACTTGTACGGCAAAAGCATTAACGGAGATTGCAAAGGCAATCCAGACGCGCATAAAGCGAAGTAGTAATACAGAACGCTGGCTTAGGCCGGCGTTTTTTATATAGGGCATCATAAAGTATCCATGAAAAGAATCCCGCTAGTTAAGGCTTTTACTTTAATTGAGATGTTGGTTGTTGTAGTGATTATTGCAGTGCTTGCTATTGTTGCCCTTCCCCGTTTTCTTAACATTCAAACCGATGGCCGTATCGCTCTGTTTGACGCTGCTCAATCTCAATTTCAAACTGCGATCACGTTTGCTCACAGTAAATGGCTGGTCAGCGGCGGCGGCAACGCTGAAATGAATGACATGCCAGGTTTTGGGGAAGACGGAGACGGCAATGCTCAATTGGACATAAATGACGTCGGCTACCCACTCGGCGTCGATAAAGGCAACCCTATGGGGCAGCCTTACAACATAGGTCAAGGTGACCAAGGGTGTGTGTCAATATGGAATGCCATTATGACAACCGACCTGACCGCTACTACAGACCCGAACCAGTCCAACAATTTTGATTTTATTACCCGCCGTCAAAACCATAGTTTTGTTGCCAAAGACGGTACTCCTCAAAACAAACTCGCGCTTTGCTACTTCATCTACACTGGAGTCGATTTCGACAGCGATCCTGGTAATGCAGGTTATGTTTTCTGGTACAACTCACGCACGGGTGAAGTAACCCAACAAGACCCTAATAATCCCTAAAACTCTGGCTCTAGTGCTTAAAACGCTAGTTGGTCACTAGAAACACCTTGGTAATCAAATTTAAGACACAAAAAAACCGGCTCTAAGCCGGTTTTTTATTGGGTCGTTTTTAACAAACTAAATACTCAAGCATTAAGCTTCAGTTTTACCCCATGTGTCACGTAGACCAACCGTGCGGTTGAAGACTAGTGCATCTGCTTTAGAGTCTTTCGAATCCACACAGAAGTAACCTGTACGTTCAAACTGGTACGCTTGCTCTGCCACACCTTCTGCTAAGCTAGGTTCAACAAAACCATTTAGCGTAACAAGAGATTCAGGGTTTAGCGTTGCAGCGAAGTCATCAGCAGCGGCTGGGTTTGGCACTGTGAATAGACGATCGTACAAACGAATCTCAGCAGGCAGTGCTTTATCAGCAGATACCCAGTGGATAACGCCTTTCACTTTGCGGCCATCTGCAGGGTTCTTACCCAATGTTTCATTGTCGTAAGAACAGAAGATAGTCGTAATGTTGCCTTCTGCATCTTTTTCGATACGTTCAGCTTTGATCACGTAAGCACCACGCAGGCGAACTTCTTTACCTAGAACCAAACGCTTGTACTTTTTGTTTGCTTCTTCACGGAAGTCGTCACGTTCGATCCAAACTTCGCGTGTAAATGGAACTTCACGAGTACCCATTTCTGGCTTGTTCGGGTGGTTTGCAACCGTTAGCGTTTCTACTGTATCTGCTTCGTAGTTTTCGATAACGATCTTAACTGGATCCAGAACAGCCATTGCACGAGGTGCATTTTCGTTCAGATCATCACGGATGCAAGATTCAAGTGAACCGAACTCAATCATGTTCTCTTGCTTAGTTACACCAATACGCTTACAGAATTCACGAATCGAGCTTGAAGTAAAACCACGACGACGTAGGCCAGAAATAGTAGGCATGCGTGGGTCATCCCAACCTTGAACTAGGTTTTCAACCACAAGTTGGTTCAGCTTACGCTTAGACATCACTGTATATTCAAGATTCAGGCGGCTAAACTCGTACTGACGAGGTTGGCAGTCAATCGTGATGTTATCTAGAACCCAATCGTACAAACGACGGTTATCTTGGAATTCAAGCGTACAGATAGAGTGCGTAATACCTTCCAGCGCATCAGAGATACAGTGAGTAAAGTCGTACATTGGGTAAATGCACCACTTGTCAGCCGTTTGATGGTGGTGAGCAAAACGAACACGGTAGATAACAGGATCGCGCATAACCATGAACGAAGAGCTCATGTCGATCTTAGCACGTAGACACGCTTTACCTTCTTCAAAGCCACCGTCACGCATTTTTTCAAACAACGCTAGGTTCTCTTCAGGGCTGCGGTCACGGTATGGGCTCGCTTTACCAGGCTCTTTTAGCGTGCCACGGTACTCACGGATTTGATCAGGACTTAGCTCGTCAACATACGCTAAGCCTTTATTAATTAATTCCACAGCATAAGCATAAAGCGTATCGAAGTAGTTTGATGAGTAACAAATATCACCAGACCATTCGAAGCCTAACCAGCTTACATCATTCTTAATTGACTCAACGTATTCAACGTCTTCTTTTTCAGGGTTTGTATCATCGAAACGAAGATTACATTGTCCCTGGTAGTCCTGAGCAATACCAAAGTTCAAGCAAATAGATTTAGCGTGACCAATGTGCAGGTAGCCATTTGGCTCCGGCGGGAAACGAGTATGCACGCTACTGTGTGTACCATCCGCTAAATCTTTATCAATAATTTGGCGAATGAAATTCGATGGACGAGCCTCAGCTTCACTCATCTATAGCACCTCTATGTATTTAGTATTGTCAGAGAAAGTTATCTTTCGTCCCCAAGAAAACGGTCGCTTATAGCGCCAGTCAAAGATAGAAAGATCATTGTTGCTAATCATCCACAATTCTTAGCCTTTGCACAATAAGAACCGTCCGTTAATTGCGATTATTTCTGCTATTCGATGAAGAATAGAACGAACCGTGTTCGCTGGTCTTAAACTGCAGGCACAAAAAAGCCTCCCATGTGGGAGGCTTTCAATTTGACACTTACTTAAGAGTAACTTTACGTCTTAACTAAGTACTTCCCTTACTGTGGAAGTTTTACATCAGATAGGTCTTCGCCTGCACCAATAGCTTTCATTTCGCCAGCTACGATTTCAGCTAGTGGGCCTAGGATAACCTGTAGGTTGTTTTCACCTAGTTTAACCACACCTTTAGCACCAAGTTTCTTAAGAACAACTTCATCTGCAACAGAGCGGTCTTTAAGAGTTAGACGTAGACGAGTGATACAAGCGTCGATTGAAGTTAGGTTGTCGTGACCACCTAGAGCTTTCAGGTATTGACGTGCAAGGTCGCCCTTTGGTGCGTCGCCAGCAGGAGCTGCAACAGCTTCGTCATCATCTTCACGACCTGGCGATTTCAAGTTGAAAGCGCGGATTGCGAAAGAGAAAGTGAAGAAGTATAGAGCACCGAAGCCAAGACCGATTAGTAGTAGTACGAATGGTTTAGTTGCTAGACCCCAGTTCAATACGAAGTCGATAAGACCAGCAGAGAAACCGAAACCGTGCAGAGTACCAAACATGTTAGCAACTACTAGAGACAAACCTGTAAATACAGCGTGCATTGCGTATAGAGCAGGAGCTAGGAATACGAACATGAATTCTAGCGGCTCTGTGATACCTGTTAGGAATGAACAGAATGCAACTGAGAATAGTGCGCCACCAACTTGGCTACGTTTTTCAGCAGGAGCAGCTAGGTACATTGCAAGTGCAGCACCTGGTAGACCGAACATCATTACTGGGAAGAAACCGTTCATGAATACGCCAGCGCCTTTATCGCCGCCGAAGAAACGGTGTAGGTCGCCAGATTTAACTGTTTCAGTTACTTCTTTAACAGTTGCAACAATTTCTGGGTTAACTGAGTTAGCAAATTCAAATGTGTACTCTTGACCAACAACTAAAGTTTTAGCTAGTGCAGGGTCAACACAAAGTTGAGAGAAGCCTTCTGCAGCAACTACGATCTCTTGACAAGAGCCCATACCGAACCAGAAGTACGAGTTCAGTACATGGTGTAGACCTACTGGGATAAGTGCACGGTTAAGAGTACCGTAAACAAATTGACCGATAGCGCCAGACGTTGAAACTGCGTGAGCAAGTGCATCTAGACCAGATTGAACAGCAGGCCATACAACACCAAAGATTGCGCCAGCAACTAGAGCAAATAGACCAGCCATAATAGGAACTAGACGTTTGCCAGAGAAGAATGCTAGCCACTCTGGAAGACGAGTCGCGTGGAATGCATTGTAAGAGTGACCTGCGATGATACCTGCAAAGATACCGCCGAAGAATGACATATTTACACTAGCATCGATGTTTGTTGCGGTTGCTGTCAGAACAAAGTAAGCAACTGCACCAGCAAGACCTGCTGCGCCGTTACCGTCTTTAGAAAGACCAATAGCTATACCCAAACCAAACAATAATGGTAGTTGACTGAAGATTGCGTTACCAGCAGATGCCATGAATGCGATATCGAGTAAGTCTGGTTGACCCAGACGTAGCAGCAATGCCGCAATCGGAAGCGTTGCGATTGGTAGCATTAACGCCTTACCAAGCTTCTGCGCATATCCTAGAATATTCACCAGTTGTTTCCCCCTATAGGATTTTTTAGAATTCGTTTGAGAAACTTATTTTAGTCGCTCAATTTAGTCCTATTCAGTGTATTCAATTAATTTTGCTCCGCAAATTAAAACCTTACCATTTGTGATCCTAATCACCAGTTTTTACCAAATCCAGAGGTTTTTGCTAGCGAGATCATAAAACTTATTTTATCATTCAAAAAAATGAACATTTATGGATAAAATCCAAATCTAATCATTAGGCAAAAAGATGGTAACTCCGGGCTTATAGAGCACCGTGAATAATCATTATTGATGAACCTAAATGTATAATAAAAATCAATTGTTCATATGTTTTTCAACAACTTAAATCGCTTATCATTTTGAAGCCGTTTGCCCATAAAAGATAAATCGTTACGTAAATGATGCTCGCAAACTAAGTCCGCATTTAGGTAACGAACGAATTTAAAAGATCTCACGAAATAAGGATTAGCTGACTATGTACGCGCTAAGTAACTGTAAAATTTACACTGGTAGTGATGTTCTAACCGATCATGCTGTTGTAATCGAAAACGAACTGATCAAAAAAGTCTGTCCTATCTCTGAATTGCCAGAAGGAATCGAGCTTCGCGACCTAGACGGAGCAAACCTAAGCCCAGGTTTCATTGACCTACAACTGAATGGTTGTGGCGGTGTAATGCTTAACGATGAGATCACTGCAGAAACCATGCAGATCATGCACAAAGCAAACCTGAAATCTGGCTGTACTAGCTTCCTACCAACGCTTATCACCTCTTCAGACGAAGATATGCGTGCGGTTATTACGGCAGCTCGTGAATACCATAACCAGTACCAAAACCAATCTTTAGGTCTGCACCTTGAAGGCCCTTACCTAAACGTTGCGAAAAAAGGCATCCATAGCGTCGATCACATTCGTAAATCTGACAACGAAATGATTGAGCTTATCTGTGAGAACCGTGACCTTGTTGCAAAAGTAACATTGGCTCCAGAGCTTAACGACCCTGAACACATCGAACGCCTGCACAAAGCTGGCGTTGTCGTTTCTATCGGCCACACCAACGCAACTTACGCAGAAGCGCGTCAAGGTTTCGAATCTGGTATCACGTTCGCCACTCACCTGTTCAATGCAATGACGCCGATGGTTGGTCGTGAGCCTGGCGTTGTTGGCGCGATTTACGATACTCCTGAGGTTTACGCTGGCATTATTGCCGACGGCTTCCACGTTGATTACGCAAACATCAGAATTGCGCATAAAATCAAGGGAGAAAAGTTGGTATTAGTGACGGATGCCACAGCTCCTGCAGGTGCTGACATGGAATACTTTATTTTTGTCGGTAAGAAAGTATATTACCGTGATGGTAAGTGTGTTGATGAAAACGGCACACTGGGCGGCTCAGCTCTGACTATGATTGAAGCAGTTCAGAATACAGTTGAGCACGCTGGTATCGCTTTAGACGAAGCTCTTCGCATGGCTACGCTATACCCAGCTACGGCTATCGGTGTAGAAAGCAAGCTAGGTCGAATCAAAAAAGGCATGGTTGCAAACCTAGCTGTATTTGACCGAGACTTTAACGTTAAAGCGACTGTTGTTAACGGACAATACGAGCACAATTAAGTATGAATGGCGGACAAATAGGTAACGTAGACTTAGTTAAACAACTAAACAGTGCGGCGGTATACCGACTTATAGACCAACAGGGGCCTATCAGTCGTATACAAGTGGCTGATGTAAGCCAACTCGCACCGGCAAGTGTTACAAAAATTACCCGCCAACTTTTAGAGCGCGGCCTAATTAAAGAGGTTGCGCAGCAAGCGTCTACTGGCGGTAGACGCGCTATCTCCCTAACCACAGAAGTAGAGCCTTTTCATTCTGTTGCTGTGCGTTTGGGTCGAGACTACATTCAAATAAGCCTGCATGACCTTGGTGGTCGTGAATTGGCTTTCCAACAGCAAGACCTGAATTATTCAGACCAATCAGACCTTACCCAAGGCTTGGTCAATAACCTCAAAGCTTTCATTGCTGAGCATCAACCAAAGATCGATCAACTGATTGCTATTGGTGTCACGCTTCCAGGCTTGGTTAACCCAACGACCGGTGTTGTTGAGTACATGCCGAATACCGACATCGATAACCTCGCATTAAGCGACATTATTCGCGATACATTCCATGTTGCTTGTTTTGTTGGTAACGATGTTCGTGGAATGGCGCTTGCTGAGCACTACTTCGGTGCAAGTAAAGATAGCCAAGATTCTATTTTGGTCAGTGTTCACCGTGGTACAGGTGCAGGTATTATCGTTAATGGTCAGGTTTTCCTAGGTCATAACCGTAATGTGGGTGAAATTGGTCATATCCAAATTGATCCGCTAGGCGAGCAATGCCAATGTGGTAACTTCGGCTGTCTTGAAACAGTAGCGGCAAACCCAGCTATCGTTGAACGCGTGCAGAAGCTGATTAAACAAGGCTATGAGTCTTCTTTAACAGAGCTTGAGCATATTACGATTCAAGACGTTTGTGACCACGCGATTAATGGTGATGAGCTAGCCAAGCAAAGCTTAGTTCGAGTAGGAAACCAGTTAGGTAAGGCTATCGCGATGACGATTAACTTATTTAACCCTCAAAAAGTTATCAT
The DNA here is from genome assembly GCF_041471405.1 of Vibrio sp. 10N.261.52.C11. Lineage (NCBI taxonomy): Bacteria > Pseudomonadati > Pseudomonadota > Gammaproteobacteria > Vibrionales > Vibrionaceae > Vibrio > Vibrio sp. 10N.261.52.C11. Next base: position 180,460 of record NZ_JBFROI010000009.1, on the reverse strand, counting down.
TGCTGGTGATATTACCAAGGCACAAGAGATTGTTTTTCCTGCAATTAAGCGCAATGTAGAGAATCAGTCGTTAACGACTTTCCATAGCGGCCTGCCTATTGTAGCATCACAGATCGATAAACATCCTACGATGGGAGCTTTTGCTATGATTAAGCGCGCCATGCTTAACGGCGTGTTACTGCAGAAGCTTCTCGAAGACTAGAGAAAACAATTCTGATTTTCCGCGGGCCGTGTTTGTATAAACAC